>JBIKZP010000071.1:0-8476 GCA_044354655.1 Rhodoferax sp.
CCAGGCAGGGCCAGCGGGAAAAAAACCAACCAGAAACTGCGCAACGGGCCAGCGCCCAGATTGGCGGCGGCGCGCAGGTAGTTGCGGTCGATCGCGCGCATAGCCGAGTACAGTGGCAAAACCAAAAACGGCAGCATCACATGCACCATGCCAATCAGTGTGCCGGTCAGGTTGTGCACCAGCGCCAGCGGCTCGTCCCACAGGCCAAGCTCGATGCCCCAGTTGTTAATCAGGCCGTTCCGCTGCAGCAACACCAGCCAGGCGTAAGTCCGCACCAGCAGCGAAGTCCAAAGCGGCAGCAGGACGGCTACCATGCAAAGGTTGGCGGCGCGCTTGGGCAGCTCCGATAAGAAATAGGCCAGGGGGTAGCCCAGCAGGATGCAGATCCCGGTGGTCAGCAGGCTGACCTTGAAGGTATTAACAAAGGTGCGGCCATACGAGGGCTGCTCCCACATGCGCTGGTAATGCTCCAGACTGAAGCTGCCGGCATCCGACAGCACCGACAGGTAAAACAGCCAGCAAACTGGCACTAGCATGGTGATGATGATCAGCAAGAGGGCCGGCATGATCAGGCTGGCCAGCCCAAGCCGTTCCCATAGCGCGTTGCGCTGCAGGGCCAATGCATTGGGCAGGTCGCTCACGCTGCAGCTCCGTCGGGTGGCAATAGAACGGTATCCTGAACAGCCAGCGCCAAGCGCAGGGCGCAGCCAGGCTCGGTGGGGGCAGCAGCGCCAATGGAGGCGCTACGAACATGCAGCCGGGTGCCGTCCAGCAAGGCCACCTGCATCAGAGAACTGTCCCCCTGGTACACAGTGGCAGCTAGGGTGGCCGATATTAAATTGAAGCCGGGACCTGGGTCTTCACCATCGGCCAACACGCGCAGGCGCTCGGGCCTCAGCATCAGCAGGCGCTGACCTTCGGCTGGCAGTTTCTCGGCGGTTTGCAAGGGCTGCCCGGCGAGCAGCAGCCGTCCAGACGACACTTCGACAGGAACAAAGGTGGACTCACCAATGAACTCAGCCACAAAGCGGTTGGCCGGGCGTTCGTAGATGGCACGCGGCGTGTCAAGTTGCATGATGCGCCCGCCCTGGATGACTGCGATGCGGTCCGACATGGTCAGCGCCTCGCGCTGGTCGTGTGTGACGTACACCGTGGTCATGCCCAACTGCTCGTGCAGTTGACGCAGTTCGATCTGCATGTGCTCGCGCAGCTGTTTGTCCAGGGCCGACAGCGGCTCGTCCATCAACATGATTCGCGGCTCAAACACCATGGCGCGCGCCAGCGCCACGCGCTGGCGCTGTCCGCCCGAGAGTTGGTCTACACCGCGTGCGCCATAGCCTCCCAGGCGCACCATATCGAGTGCCCGCTCGACGCGGCGGGCCGACTCGGCTCCCACCACGCCGCGCAATTTGAGCGGGAACGCCACGTTGTCCGCCACGGTCATGTGAGGGAACAGCGCGTAGTTCTGGAACACCATGCCAACTTCGCGTTTGTGCGGGGGCACGGTGATCATTTCGGCATCACCGAATTTGAGACTGCCGCCATCTGGCCGGGTAAAACCGGCCAGCACGGTGAGCAGTGTGGTCTTGCCTGAGCCCGAGGGCCCAAGCAGCGTCAAAAACTCGCTACTTTTAATGTGTAGGTCAACATGGTCAAGAGCAAACACCTTGCCATAAGTTTTGGTCACTTGCGAGATGGTGATCGGTAGCGACGAATTTCGGGCCATGACAGGCTCTTTCCAATTAAAGGACGGCCGCCTTAAGGGGCAGGCCGTCGGCGGTTGCGCAGGCCCAGGATAGGGCCTGTTGATCAAAGAATTACTCGGTCATCATGTCCTGGAACAGGGCAGAAGCCCGGGCGCCGTTTTTGATGTACCAGCTTTGGTCAATTGGCAGCTGCTTAGCCTGGTTGTCTGGATGCGACGGCAGTTGCTTGGCATAAGCGGCGGGAATAGCATTTCCCTCGAAGGCTTTCTTGTTCGTCGGGCCGTAAGTGATGTACTTGGTTAGCTCTGCCTGGTAAGGCGCCTTGCTAATTTCGCTGAGAAACTTCATGGCATTGGCCTTGTTGGGCGCGCCCTTGGGGATAGCGTAGCAATCGTAATCAGCCAGCCCCTGGTTGAAGGTGTAGGCCACCTTGGCACCGTCTTTGGCCACTCCGTCAAAGCGGCCGTTCCAGCCGGTAACCATGTCGACCTCGCCGTCTTTCATCAGTTGCGCGTGCTGCGCGCCCGACGACCACCACACCGCCACATGGGGCTTGAGCTCTTTGATCTTCTTGATTGCGCGCTCGATACCGCCAGGGGCGGAAAGTACCTCATAAACCTTGTTGGCGGGCACGCCGTCGGCCATCAACGCGGGCTCCAGCACGCCCTCACCGCCCTTGCGGTAGGAGCGCTTGCCTGGAAATTTCTTCACATCCCAAAAATCTGCCCAGTTTTGCGGGCCCTTATCACCATAGGTCTTGGTGTTCCAAGCCAGGACGGTGGAAAACACATCACCGCAAACATAAAACGGCTGGGCAGCGCCTTGCACGAAGTTGGACACATCGATCATCTTGTAGTCGAGCGGCTCCAACATGCCTTCGGCACCCGAGCGCGCCGCACCACCTGAGCCGCTGGTGACCACGTCCCAGGTCACGGCGCCGGCCTTAACCTGCAGCGCCACGGCGGCAATACCGGTATAGGTTTCTTCCTTGATATTGATACCAAGTGTCTTGGCCGCTGGCACAAACAAAGACTTGCTTTGGGCTTCCTGATAGGAGCCACCAAAAGAAACCACGGTCAACTGGGCCGCTGCATGACCGGCAAAACCGGTCGCCAGGGCTGCAGTGGCCAGCGCCACGCAACGGTTCTTGAAAACTTTCATCATCATCATCGCAACACTCCTGTTAAAAAATTTATCGGTGCCAGCACCAGTGTGGCCCAGCATGTCTCCAGTTACTCACTTTAGAAACCGAGTGGTCTTCACACTAGGGCCATTCTCGAAACATCAACATACCAATATGACAAGCCGATGGCGCTCACAAACGCGCCACCACACTCTTTATCTTGCTGTAGCTGCGAAGTGCTTCCAACCCTTTTTCACGGCCAAAGCCAGAGCGCTTGTTGCCGCCAAAAGGCACCGAGATGCCCCCAGCAAAGAACTCATTGAGGTACACCTGCCCTGCGTCGAGGTCACGCGCTAGGCGGTGCGCGGTAGTCAGGTCGCGGGTAAAGACGCCCGCCACCAAGCCGAACTGCGTGCCATTGGCCAGTTCCAACGCCTCGGACAGGTCGTCAAAAACCTGTACGCAAAGCACCGGACCAAAAATCTCTTCCTGCACTGCCTCGTCATTTAGCGCGAGGTTGTCGAGCACGGTGGGTTCATAAAACCAGCCAAGCCCCGTCTGCGGGTCCGGCCGGATGTTTCCTCCGGTACGCACCGTCACACCGCGCGCCCGCGCCCGTTCCACGTAACCCGAAACCTTGTTCAGGTGCGCCTCTGAACTCAACGGGCCCATGCCGGGATCGCGCAGGCCATGGCCCAGGCTCAGGGCCTGCGCACGCGCCGCCACCCTTGCCACGAGTTGTTCATGTACCGGACGCGCGACCAGCAGGCGCGAGCCAGCAGAACAGATCTGCCCAGCGTTTTCAAAAATGGCACCCATCACGTTGTCGGCGGCCAGTTCCAGATCGGCATCGGCCAGCACCAGCAGCGGCGACTTGCCGCCCAACTCCAGCACCAGCCTGGTGATGTTGGGTGCGGCCGAGCGCATCACATCGATGCCGGTGTTGACCGAGCCGGTGAAGGTAATGTGGTGGATGCCTGGGTGGCGCACTAGCGCTGCGCCAGCGTCGCGCCCGGTGCCGGTCACCACATTGCAAACCCCGGCCGGCACTCCGGCCTGTAGGCACAGCTCGGCCAGCATCAGCGCGGTCAGCGGCGTTTGTTCAGCCGGTTTGGCCACCACGGTGCAGCCGGCGGCCAGTGCTGGCGCTAAGCCGCGTGCAGCGGTAGACAGGGGGTAGTTCCACGGAATGATGTGGGCGGTGACGCCCACCGGCTCATTCAGGGTGTAGGCCAGGTAGTCCGGCCCCAGCGGCAGGCTGTCCCCCTGGTGTTTATCGCAAGCACCGGCGTAATAGTCAAAGCAGTTGGCGGCACCGGCCACGTCGCCCAGGGCCTCCACCAGCCGCTTGCCGGAATCCAAAGTCTCAACCACGGCCAGGCGCGCTGCGTTGGCCCGAATCAGCTCCGCCACCCGGTGCAGCACGCGACCGCGCTGTGCCGGCGCCATGTCGCGCCAAGCGCCCTTCAGGGCACGATTGGCCGCTTGCACGGCGAGATCGACATCGGCCGCCTGCCCGGCAGCAAACCGGGCAAACACCCGGCCAGTGCCGGGGTCGAGCGTCTCCATGGTGCCGCCATCGGCAGAGGCCACGGCTGCGCCGTCAATGAAGTGGCAGTCCGGCAAACCTGCCAGCGTGCCGGTGGCCTGTGCCTCCTGCACCCAGCGCTGCAGTTCAGGGGTCACTCAGCTCACCTCGCTCATCTGGTAGCTGGCGCGTTGCAGCCAGTCGGGATGGATCTCCACACCCCAGCCCGGACCGGCCGGCAACTCGATATGGCCATCCTTGATCTTGTAGGGAGACTCCACATACAAACCCTCCTGCCAGGGGTAATAGTCGGAGCCCTCGATGGAGAACTCCAGGTACTTGCCAGGGTTGGGAATGGCGCAAAGCAGGTGCATGGTGAACAGTGTCACCAACGACAGGTTGGCGCTGTGCGGCGTGCAGGGCAGGCCGGCCGCGTGCGCCATTTGCGCCACCTGCTGGCTGCGCACCATGCCGCCCATGTAGCAGACGTCGGGCTGCACGATGTCCACCGCGTGCATGGCGATCATGTGCTTCCACATCGGCAGGTAGCAGTCCTGCTCACCACCGGTCACGTCAATCGACAAAGCCTCACGCACGGTACGGGTTTGCTCCAACTCCCAGTACGGGCAGGGCTCCTCGAAATGGCAGATGCCATTGGCCTCCAACAGGCGGCCGACCTCGATGGCGCGTTCCGGCGAGTAACAGCTGTTGGCGTCCACCAGCAGTTCCACAGCATCGCCCAGGCCCTGGCGCATGGCGGGCACAATTTCTTCGGTGCGGCCGGGCCACTCGTCCTTGTCGTGGCCGTATTCAGCGCCTACCCTGAACTTGAAGGCGTCAAAGCCATACTGGTCGCGCAAGCCCTGCAGTCGGCGCACCTCGTCCTTGGGCGTGATGTCGCGCTTCATAGACGAGGCGTAGGCGCGCAGGCGCCGCGGCGCGCCGCCCAGCAACTCGCACACCGGCTTACCCTCGGCCTTGCCCAGCCGGTCCCACAGGGCGGTCTCCACGCCACAAAGGGCCCGGTAGAGATGCGAACCCGGAAACTTGTGCTCGCGCTCTGGCACCAGCGCGCTCAGACCATGGATGTCCGTTGCGTCGTGACCCAGGGCCCAGGGCGCCACCTGGCGGTGCAGAATTTGCGCCGTGAGGTCGGCGTGGTAAGTGGACACTTGGCCCCAGCCCTGGCTGCCGTCTTCGGCAGTCACGCGGGTGAAGCTGACAAATGGGTCGGAAAAAGTTTCGATTCGTTGGATCTTCATGGACTGATGATCGTTGGTAATTGGGTGGACTCACAGGTCCATTTTGAACAATTGGTGATACCATATTCTGATGTTTTTTCTGCCCAATTCCTGATGGTCAAGCGCGCAGGCGGTTCGCTACTTCTGTCGATTCAGATCAACCGTGACGCCCAACAGCCGGTCAGCACCCAGCTGTGCATTGCGCTTCGTGAAATAATTTTGACTGGTGGCTTTTTGGCTGGGGAACGCCTCCCGGCCAGCCGCACACTGGCGCGCGACTTGAGCCTCTCGCGTAACACAGTGATAGAGGTTTTTGACCGTCTAGTGGCCGAGGGGTTGCTGGAGTCCCGCACCGGCGCCGGCACTTTTGTCAGTGCCGCGATCAAGCTAAGCCGACCCAAGCCGCAGCAGCCCGACGCGCCGTCGCTGGTGCACACCGCACCGCAACTGTCCAGCATGATGGCGCAGGCCGTGAGCCGCTTTGGTGACCGCAAGCGGCTACCGCACATGGCTCGCGCCTTCACCACCGCGCTGCCAGCGTTTGATGTGTTTCCGATGGCGCAATGGGCTCGCCTTTCGGCGAAGTACCTGCGCAGCGCACGTGACGACATCCTGGGCTATGGCGACCCGGACGGCTTACCCCAATTGCGCCGCGCGCTGGCCTCCCACCTGCGCGTCAACCGCGGCATCGCCTGCGAAGCCGAACAAATTTTTATCGTTGGTGGGGCGCAGCAGGCCTTTCACTTGATTGGCTCGACCCTGCTTAACCCGGGCGAAAACGTGTGGTTTGAAAACCCTGGCGCCATCGGTGCGCGCAACAGCCTGATCGTTTCCGGCGCTAACCTAGTGCCGGTTCCGGTTGATTCAGAGGGCTTGCGAGTGGACGAGGGACTGCGTCTGAGCCCCCAGTTCCGGCTGGCTTTTGTGACGCCGTCCCACCAGCAACCAATGGGCAATGTGATGAGCCTTGAGCGTCGCTTTGCCCTGCTGAGCGCCGCCGAGCGCGCTGGTGCATGGGTGATTGAGGACGACTATGACGGCGAATTCTTCTTCACCGGACGGCCACCGCCCGCGCTCAAGAGCGTTGATACCAACGGCCGGGTGATTTATGTCGGCACCTTCAGCAAGTCGCTGTTTCCGGCACTGCGCTTGGGCTACGTGCTGGTGCCGCCGAAGCTGGTAGACACCTTTGGCACCATCATGAGCAATTTTTTGTCGGGCGTGCCCTCGCATACCCAGGCGATGGTGGCCGAATTTATCGACGAGGGGTATTTTGCATCGCATGTGCGCCGCATGCGTCTGATTTACCGGGAGCGACACGATGTCCTGCTGGCTGCTTCACACCAGCGACTGGCCGGCCTGCTTGATGTAAAGCCGACACACGGCGGCCTGCACACGATTGCGTTGCTGCCAAATTCAATTTCGGAAATAGACATCTCCCGCGACGCCGAGCAGCAACAGGTCACCGTTTCTCCCATCAGCCGCTTTGCGCTGGCACCAGTGGCGTTCAATGGCCTAGTGCTGGGCTATGCCGGCGTATCGCCCAAGCTGATCACCGCTGGCGTCGAGGTGCTGGCGCAGTTGCTGGAGACCCGCCTGAGCCTGGCCGGCAAGCGAAAGTAGCAAGCCTTGTAATCCGCTAGTGGCCTGTAATTTTGGCTAAAGCGGACCTGTGCACCCATCCAATACCAGTGGGATGATCCGCATGTCGTATTTATTGGCAAGCGAATGAGCGAATTTGATTTCATCGTAGTTGGTGCCGGATCGGCCGGCTGTGTACTTGCCAACCGGCTGACCGCGTCCGGACGCCACAGCGTGCTGCTGCTGGAGGCCGGCGGCAGTGACCAGCGCTTTTGGCTGAAGGCCCCGATTGGCTACGGGATGTCTTTTTACAACCCTAAGGTCAACTGGATGTACCGTACCGAGCCCGACCCGGGGCTGGCTGAGCGTCAAGGTTACTGGCCACGCGGCAAGGTGTTGGGCGGTTCCAGCAGCATCAACGCCATGGTCTTCATCCGAGGTCAGCGGCGCGACTTTGATGACTGGGCTGCGCTAGGCAATACCGGCTGGGGCTGGGCCGATGTGCTGCCCTATTTCAAGAAGCTCGAAGACAGCGTGCACGGCCCCAGCGAAACCCGGGGTTCCGGTGGCCCCCTTCATGTGAGTGACGTCTCAGACCAGGTGCACCCGCTGTGCGAGGTTTACCTGCGCGCGGGTGAACAGCTTGGTCTGGCGCGCAACCCCGACATCAACGGCACCTCCAACGAGGGCGTGGCCATCAACCAGATCACCACCCGCGATGGCGTGCGGGCCTCAGCCAGCAGTGCCTACTTGCGCCCGGCGCGGCGGCGCGCCAATTTGCGGGTCGAGACCGGCGCGCTGGCCACGCGCATCTGTTTTGACGGACTGCGCGCTACCGGTGTCGAGTACCTGCAGCACGGCCAGCGCCACAGCAGCCGCGCCCGCTGCGAGGTGATTGTGGCGGCTGGTGCCATCAACACACCGCAGCTGCTGCAACTCTCCGGCGTGGGTCCGGCGCGCGCGCTGGCGGCGCTGCAACTGCCGCTGGTGCTGGACAGCCCGGCCGTGGGCCAGCACCTGCAAGATCACCTGTGCATCGACTACGTGTACCGCTCCCGCGTGCCCACGCTTAACAACCAGCTGGGGCCCTGGCCGGCCAAGCTCTGGGCCGGCCTGCAGTACCTGACCACCCGGCGCGGCCCGCTGGCGCTCAGCGTCAACCAAGGCGGTGGTTTTTGCCGCTCGCGCGAGGGGCTGGCGCACCCCGACATGCAGCTGTATTTCTCGCCGCTGAGCTACCAGCGCGCGGTGCCGGGCAAGCGTGAGCTGACGGCGCCCGACGCCTTTCCCGGCTTTG
>JBIKZP010000453.1:0-2771 GCA_044354655.1 Rhodoferax sp.
CATGGCTAGCGCCACCCTGCTGGGCGCGCTGTGCAGTGCCACCATCATTCGTGGCACCGACCTCACCCGGTTGATGGTCACGCTGGGGGTGGGCCTGATTCTGATGGAGCTGGCCAACAAGCTGGACTGGCTCACTGGCGGCGCCGATGGCTTGCAGGGCGTGGTCATGGGCCCCCTGCTGGGGCGCTTTGAGTTTGACCTGAGCGGGCGCGTGGCGGCCTGGTACTCGCTGAGCGTTTTGTTGCTGCTGTTTGTGCTGGCCCGGCGCTTCGTGAACTCGCCGTTTGGCGCCACCCTCAAGGCCATTCGTGACAACCGCCTGCGCGCCATGGCCGTGGGTATTCCGGTCACCAGCCGGCTGTCTGTGGTCTACACCGTAGCGGCGGCCATGGCTGGCGCCTCGGGTGCGTTACTGGCACAGACCAGTGGCTTTGCCTCGCTGGAATTTTTTGCCTTTGACCGTTCGGCCGATGTCATGCTGGTGCTGGTTATCGGAGGTGCAGGCTGGCTTTACGGCGGCGTTGTGGGCGCGGTGGTGTTCAAGCTCTTGCAAGACGTCATCTCCAGCATCACGCCCCAATACTGGACGTTCTGGATTGGCCTGTTTTTGGTCGTGCTGGTCTTGGTCGGGCGTGAGCGCCTGATACGCCCCTGGACCTGGCGCTGGCGTGGCGGAGGTCAGCCATGAGCACCGTGACCCCCGTGAATACGGTGCTTTCGGCCCAAGGTCTGGTGATGCGCTTTGGCGGCATTACCGCTACCGACAACGTCTCGTTGAACCTGCAACAAGGGGCCCGTCATGCGCTGATTGGTCCCAATGGGGCAGGTAAAACAACGCTGATCAATCTGCTCACCGGCGTGCTGCAACCGACCTCAGGCAGCATCGTGCTTGAAGGCCAGGACATCACCCATCTGGCGCCGCACCAACGGGTGCGCCGGGGTATGGTTCGCACCTTCCAGATCAACCAGTTATTTGACACGCTCACGCCGCTGGAAACACTGGCCATGACGGTGTCACAGCACCGGGGCTTGGGCGCCAAGTGGTGGCAAGCCTTGGGTAGCAACCAGGCCGTAACGCAGCGCTGTGAACAACTGCTGGAGCAGTTTCACCTGACGGGCGTGATGGCGCAGGAAACCCGGGTGTTGGCCTACGGCAAGCGCCGCCTGCTTGAAATCGCCATTGCCCTGGCCTGCGAGCCCCGCGTATTGCTGCTGGACGAGCCAGTGGCCGGTGTTCCCGCCGGCGAGCGCGAGGAGCTGCTGCAAACCGTGGCGGCCTTGCCGGCTGAGGTGTCTATTCTGTTGATTGAGCACGATATGGATCTGGTGTTCAGCTTTGCCAAGCGCATGACGGTGCTGGTCAACGGCGCGGTGCTGACTGAAGGTGACCCCGAACAAATTGCCAACGACCCGCAGGTCAAGGCGGTCTACCTCGGCCATGGGGAAGACGTGGACGCCAACACCGGAGCGCACCATGGCTAATTTGCTCACGGTTCAAGACCTGAGTGCGGGCTACGGTGAAGCCGTGGTGCTGCATGACGTATCCCTTTCTCTCGATGAAGGCCAGACGCTGGCGCTGCTGGGCCGCAACGGCACTGGAAAAACCACCTTCATCAACACCCTGGCAGGTGCCACGCGGCAGCATACCGGCAGCATCACGATGGGGCTGGGTGGCGCAGTGCTTGCCTTGCACAAGCTGCCCTCCCATGAGCGTGCGGCGGCCGGTATTGGCTGGGTGCCGCAAGAGCGCAACATTTTCAAATCGCTCACCGTACATGAGAACCTGACTGCTGTGGCCCGCCCGGCCCGGGCCGGTCGGGCGGCAAGCCCCTGGACGCCCGAGCGCGTGTACGAGCTGTTTCCTCGGCTGGCGGAGCGCAAGTCCAACTTGGGTACGCAACTCTCGGGTGGCGAGCAGCAAATGCTGGCCCTGGGCCGAGCCTTGGTGCTCAACCCCACCTTGCTGTTACTGGACGAGCCGTGCGAAGGGTTGGCGCCCATCATTGTTCAAGAGTTGTTGCGTGCCATTCGGCGCATTACCCGTGAAGAGGGCTTGTCGGCCATCATCGTGGAGCAACACCCGCAAGCCATTTTGGCCATCTCGGACACCGCCGCGGTGTTGGACCGTGGCACGGTGGTGTACAGCGGCACGGCCAGCAGTTTGCAAGAACAGCCTGAATTGCTGGACAAGTTGCTGGGTGTGGCGCGCTAAAACAGCGGCATCACGCTATTTCGTCAACGCGCTTTAGGGCTTGAGCACTTCAAGCAGCCGATCCAGCCCACCGCTGTTGATGGCCACCATGGCCTGCTCGCGCACTTTGGGTTTGGCGTGGTAGGCCACAGAGAGGCCGGCCTCTCCCATCATGGGTAAATCGTTGGCGCCGTCACCCATGGCAATGGCTTGCTGCGGGGCAATGCCGAGTTGGGCGCAGGTTTGCAGCAGCATCTTGCGTTTTTCTTCGCCATCACAAATATCGCCCCAGGGCTGGTCCACCATGACGCCGGTGAGCACGCCGTCTTGCACCCCGAGCACATTGGAGCGCGTGAAGTCCACCCCCAGCAGGTCGCGCACCCGGTCGGTAAAGTAGGTGAACCCACCCGAGACCAGCAGCACCTTCAGGCCGGCTTGCTTGCAGGTCGCCACCAGGTTTGCCGCGCCAGGGTTGAGCTGTAAGCGCTCTTCCAAGACCTGCTGCATGTGCGCCACGGTCACGCCCTTGAGCAGCGCCACACGCTGGCGCAGGCTTTCTTTGTAGTCGGCAATTTCGCCG
>JBIKZP010000454.1:0-2768 GCA_044354655.1 Rhodoferax sp.
ACTCAGCCGAATACATCAGGTGCTGAGGCTGGCCTTGCGCACCTCGCTGGGTCGGTTTTTCTTGGGTCCGGCAACGGCCATTTATGCACTGACCAAAGACACGGCACAAGATTTCTTGCGCGGCGACTGGCGCTACCTAGGCACCTGGGCGCTGCATTTGCCGCTGCTGGCATTGCTGCTGTGGTGGCTGCAGGCAGAGGCGGGCATCAGTCCGCTGCACTACCTCGCAGGCGTGGCCTACCCGGCCTTGGGCTTGGCCATGCTGCGCTCGTTTTATGAGCACCGCCCGGCCTCCAAGGTGGCACACCGCACCGTCATCAACGAGGCGGCCCTGCCCTGGCGCCTGCTCTACCTGAACAACAACTACCACGCCGTGCACCACGACCTGCCTAACCTGGCCTGGTACCGCATACCGGCGGCCTACCGGGCCGATGCGGCAGGTTTTGCTCAGCGCAACCAGGGCTTTGTTCTGCCCGGATACACCGCCTTTTTGCTCAAGCACGCGGTCAAACCGGTGGACTCGCCTGAACACCCCGGTTTTCATTAATCACAGACTCTGGGATTTCATGCTCGCCTCCTTGCCCATGTACAACATTCAGCCCGCTGCGGTGCAAGCCTGGTGGGAACAACTGGCCCAGCGGCTGGCAGCCGCCGGGGTGGCTGCACCCGCCGAACTGACCTGGCCTAAAGATATTCACCGCCATTGGCACGACCCCAAATTACTGATCAGCCAGGCTTGCGGTTTTCCGCTGGTCACCGAACTGGCCGGTCAGGTGCAGGTGCTGGGCACGTTCACCTACGCGGTTCAAGGCGCTCAGGGCCATCTGTGTCGCAGCCTGCTGATTGCCCGTGCGGCCGACCAGGGAAAAACCCTGGCTGACTTCAAGGGGCGGGTACTGGCCCACAACAGCGCTGACTCGCAATCAGGCTACAACAGCTTGCGGGCACGGGTAGCGCCGCTGGCAGATCAGGGCGCGTTCTTTAGCGCCAGCAAGTCCTCCGGCAGCCACCTCGCATCCATTGACATGGTACGGTGCGGCGCGGCTGACCTCGCCAGCGTGGACTGCGTTACCTGGGCGGGCATCCAGAGGTACTCCCCCGAATCTACCCAAGGGCTGGTGGTGGTGGGCCAAACCGAGGCCTACCCCGGCTTGCCCCTGATCACGTCGCTACAAACTCCGGTGGCAACGGTAGCGGTGATGCGGCAGGTCTTGGCGCAAGCCGTGCAAGACCCGGCCTTGCAAGCCTTGCACCAAGCGCTGTTCATAGAAAATTTTGTGGTGCTGGAGCCCGCGCACTACCAAGTCTGTCTGGACATGCGCGACCAGGCCCTGGCCTTGGGTTGTACGAGCCTTTGAAAGGGCGTTGAACGCCCGATCGCCCGATCGCCCGATAGCGCGATTTCCCGCCAGTCGCCGTTTCAGTGCAGTGGCACGCCGGTTTTGGACTGCAACTCTTCACGCGTCACCCCGGGGGCCATCGCCACCACCTTGAGGCCATGGGGTGTTACGTCCAGCACCGCCAGGTCGGTGATGATGCGGTCCACCACCCCCACGCCTGTCAAAGGCAGGGTGCAACTGGGCAAAATTTTCAGGTCGATGGTGCCGTCCTTCTTTTTCGCCACGTGCTCCATCAGCACCACCACGCTTTTGACACCGGCCACCAGGTCCATAGCGCCGCCCATGCCTTTGACCATCTTGCCGGGAATCATCCAGTTGGCCAGGTCACCCTTTTCGCTGACCTGCATGGCACCCAAAATGCTCAGGTTGATCTTGCCGCCGCGAATCATGGCAAAGCTGTCGTGGCTGCCAAAAATGCTAGAGCCGGCAATGGTGGTCACCGTCTGCTTGCCGGCGTTGATCAGGTCGGCATCCACCGCGTCTTCGGTGGGGAAAGGGCCAATACCCAGCATGCCGTTTTCGCTTTGCAACCAGACTTCAATGTCGGGGCTGACAAAGTTGGCCACCAGCGTGGGCAAGCCAATGCCCAGGTTGGCATAGAAACCGTCTTGCAGTTCTTGGGCCGCAATGGCCGCCATTTGGTCGTGTGTCCAAGCCATGATCAGACTCCTGCTTTCTGTGCCGCGGGGGCGGTCGATTTTTCAGTGATGGTGCGCTTCTCAATCCGCTTCTCAGGGGTGGCATTGAGCACCAGGCGGTGTACGTAAATACCGGGCAGGTGCACCGCATCGGGGTCGAAGCTGCCGGTCTCGACAATCTCCTCCACCTCCACCACGGTGATCTTGCCCGCCATGGCCACGGCCGGGTTGAAGTTGCGCGCGGTGCGGCGAAAAATCAGGTTGCCGCTCTTGTCGGCCTTCCAGGCTTTGACCAGCGAGACATCGGGAAGCAGCGCAAGTTCCATGATGTGGACGTGGCCGTCAAACTCACGCGTTTCTTTGCCTTCAGCCACCAGCGTGCCCACGCCGGTGCGGGTGTAGAAAGCCGGAATGCCCGCGCCGCCCGCCCGCAGCTTTTCAGCCAGTGTGCCTTGGGGCGTGAACTCCAGCTGCAACTCGCCGGCCAGGTATTGGCGCTCAAACTCTTTGTTCTCGCCCACATAGCTAGAAATCATTTTCTTGATCTGGCGCGTCTCCAGCAGCTTGCCCAAACCAAAGCCGTCAACACCGGCGTTGTTGGAGATGACCGTGAGGTCTTTGGTGCCGCTGTCGCACAGCGCGTCAATCAGGGCCTCGGGAATACCGCACAGGCCAAAGCCACCCACCGCCACCAGCTGTCCATCGTGCACGATGCCGGCCAGCGCGGCGG
>JBIKZP010000455.1:0-2766 GCA_044354655.1 Rhodoferax sp.
AAGAACTTCAGTATTTGAGCCAGCAAGTGGCGCTAGGGCGCAGTTCGCGCCGAGATTTTCTGGGTCGCGCGGCGGCTTTAGGCGTTTCGGCGGCCTTGGCCAACACCCTGCTGGCCAGCGCAGCCCAGGCGGCTGGCCCTGTCAAGGGCGGTACCTTGAGAATTGGTTTGGTAGGCGGTGCAGCCACCGACAGCAATGACCCGGCCACGTTCGCCAGCCAAGTGATGTTCCACGTAGGACGTTGCTGGGGCGAGGAACTGCTGGGTACCACGCTGACGGGTGAGTTGGTGCCCAAATTGGCCACTGAGTGGAGTTCTTCTCCTGATGCCAAGGTGTGGACTTTCAAGATTCGCAAAGGCGTGCAGTTCCACAACGGCAAAGAAATGACCGCCGACGATGTGGTGGCCACCATGGAGCGCCATTCTGGGCCAGCCACCAAATCGGGTGCCCTGGGCATCATGCGCGGCATTGACAGCATCAAGCGCAATGGCGATACCGTGGTGTTCACCCTGAAGCAGCCCAACGCCGACATGCCGTACCTGCTGACCGACTACCACTTGCTGATTCAACCCAACGGTGGCAAAGACGCCGTCACGGCCGCCATTGGCACCGGCCCGTACCGCCTGGTCACCAACGAGCCCGGTGTGCGCCATATCGTGGCGCGCTTTGCCAACTACTGGGCCGGCAGTGTGCGTGCGCACGCGGAGCAGGTGGAGTTTGTGGTGCTCAATGACAGCACGGCGCGTACCGCGGCCTTGCAAAGCGGTCGGGTGCACATGATCAACCGCGTGGACCCCAAAGTGGTGGACCTCATCAAGCGTGTGCCTGGCGTCACGATTCAGGCTTCATCCGGACGGGCGCATTACGTGATGGCGGCCCATTGCAATACGGCCCCCTTCAACAACCTGGACCTGCGACTGGCGCTTAAATTCGCCGTCAACCGCCAGGAGATGGTCGACAAAATCTTGCGTGGCTTTGGCTCAGTGGGCAACGACTTCCCCATCAACGCCGCTTACCCCCTGTTCTCGTCTGACATCGAGCAGCGCGCCTTTGACACCGACAAGGCAGCTTTCCACTACAAGAAGTCGGGGCACACAGGCAGCATCTTGCTGCGCACTTCTGATGTGGCCTTCCCTGGCGCAGTGGATGCGGCGTCCCTCTACCAGACCTCGGCAGCCAAGGCGGGTATCAAGCTGGAAATTAAGCGTGAACCGGGCGATGGTTACTGGTCTGAAGTCTGGAACAAGCAGCCCTTCTCTATGTCCTATTGGAGCGGACGCGCCACCCAGGACCAGCACTACTCCACCGCTTTCCTCAGCACCTCGGACTGGAACGACACCCGTTTCAACAACCCCAAGTTTGACCAGATGTTGATGGCTGCCCGGGCTGAACTGAACCAGGCCAAACGCAAAGCCATTTACCGCGATATGGCGGTGATCGTGCGCGACGAAGGCGGTGTGATCGTTCCCATGTTCAACGACACGGTGGATGCGACCGGACCCAAAGTGGGCGGCTTCGTCAAAAACCCCAATGCCGAACTGATGGGTGGCTTTGCCGCCTCTGAGTGCTGGCTGGAAGCCTGATGCAGCAACGCCTGCTAGTACCGGGCGTTGCCACTTGAATTCAGGGCCAAGCCTATGTCTATGCCTTTGTTGAAAACCATTGCCCAGCGCCTGGCGCTGGGCTTGATGCTGCTGCTGCTGGTGTCGGTCTTAATTTTTGCCGGCACCGAGTTGCTGCCTGGCGATGTGGCGCAAGCTATTTTGGGGCAGTCTGCCACGCCGGAAGCGCTGGCCAACCTCAGGCGCGACCTGGGCCTGAACGACCCGGCCATCGTGCGTTACTGGCACTGGTTTTCGAACGCCCTGACGGGCGACTTTGGCAAGGCACTGTCCAATGGGCAGGACATTTCACAGGCGCTGGGCAAGCGCATGGCCAACACGCTGTTTCTGGCCTTCTGGGCCGCCGTGGTGTCGGTGCCGCTGGCTATTGCCTTGGGCTTGTTGGCAGTACGCCACCGCAACGGTGTGATTGACCGGGTGATCTCTGGCCTGGGGCTGGCCTCCACCTCGCTGCCCGAATTTTTTGTCGGCTATGTGCTGATGTACTTTTTTGCCGTCAAGCTGCAATGGGTCACCAGCGTCTCTACGGTGTTCGAGGGCATGCCGCTGGGCGAAAAGCTGGCCGCCATTGTGTTGCCGGTGGCGGTGTTAACCCTGGCCGTCTTGGCCCACATGATGCGCATGACGCGCGCGGCCATTCTCAACGTGATGCAAGCTGCCTACATTGAGACTGCCGAGCTCAAGGGGCTGGGCGCGCTCAAGATTATTTACCGGCACGCCCTGCCCAATGCGCTGGCGCCCATCATCAATGTGGTGATGTTGAACCTGGCGTTTCTGGTGGTGGGCGTGGTGGTGGTGGAGGTAATTTTTGTCTACCCCGGCATGGGCCAGTACCTGGTAGACCATGTGGCCAAGCGCGATGTGCCCGTGGTACAGGCCTGCGGCCTGGTGTTTGCCACGGTCTATATCGGCATGAACATGCTGGCAGACATCGCAGGCGTTATTGCCAACCCGCGTTTGCGTCACCCCAAGTAAGGATGTTTGATGATTGACTGGCGACGCATACCCTTGTCCGCCCTGGTGGGCCTGGTGCTCACCCTGACCATTGTTTTATCGGCAGTGCTGGCGCCCTGGCTGGCCCCTTATGCCAACGGCGAGGTGGTGGGCGACGTGTGGGCGCCCATGAACGCGCAACACTGGCTGG
>JBIKZP010000072.1:0-8429 GCA_044354655.1 Rhodoferax sp.
TCCACCCAGCACAGTCCGGACCAGTCTGCAACCCAAACCACGATGAAAGCCAGCTTTACCGAAGCCATCATCGAAGAACTGATCAAACCTGTGCTGCCCAAGGAATGGCTGCAAAACACCCGTTACCTGGTGAACCCCACAGGCCGCTTTGTGATTGGCGGCCCCCAGGGCGATTGCGGCCTGACCGGACGCAAGATCATTGTTGACACCTATGGCGGTGCTTGCCCCCATGGTGGCGGCGCCTTCTCCGGCAAAGACCCCTCCAAAGTGGACCGCTCGGCGGCCTATGCCGCCCGTTATGTGGCCAAGAACGTGGTGGCTGCAGGTCTGGCCAAGCAGTGCCAGGTGCAGGTGGCTTACGCCATTGGCGTGGCCCAGCCCATGAACATCACGGTCTACACCGAAGGCACCGGCGTCATTCCTGATGACCAACTGTCTGCCCTGGTGGCCGAGCACTTTGACTTGCGTCCCAAAGGCATCATCCAGATGCTGGACCTGCTGCGCCCGATCTACGAGAAGACTGCCGCCTACGGCCACTTTGGCCGCGAAGAGCCCGAGTTCACCTGGGAGCGCACCGACAAGGCGCAAGCGCTGCGCGCTGCTGCAGGTCTGTAAAGCCAACCAAGCGCTAATGAAAATACAGACACAACGCTGGATAGACCGCTGGGTGGGACAGTTGCTTTGCGCGGCTGTGTCTGTGTGGGCTCGCTTGACGCGTCGGCAAAACGCTCAGGCGCTGATGCCGCCTGAGCCGCGCCATATTTTGGTTATTTTGCTGTCTGAAATGGGCAGTGTGGTCTTGGCGGGGCCCATGTTTGCGGCCCTTCGCCAGCGCTACCCCAGCGCCACGCTACATGTGCTTCAACTCAAGAAGAACCAGGAAGTCGCCGCCCTTCTGGGCTTGGCCAAGCCAGACCACTTGCTTGCCCTCGATGACCGCGCCGGGCTGGGTTTGCTGCTCGATATTTGGCGCGTTTGCAGGACGCTTAGACGCCTGCCGCTGGATGCCGTGGTGGACTGTGAACTGTTTTCGCGCATCAGCAGCCTGATGTCTTACATGAGCGGCGCGCCGATGCGCGCTGGCTTCACACCCCACACCCAGGAAGGCTTGTACCGGGGTGGATTCATCAACCGCGCCATTCCCTACAACCCCTATCAGCACATTGCTAAGCAGTTTTTATCGTTGGTGGATGCGCTTGACGCACAAGGGATGCCACGCAACAAGGCAGCCCCGCTGCGCGACTTGCCACCTGACACCTTGCTTGACGTCCCCTTTCAAGCAGCTGAACTCAGCGCCTACAAAGCCAGGATGCTAACTGATCACCCCAGCTTAGCGGGTCGGAAAATTGTGCTCATTTATGCAGGTGGCGGCCTCCTTCCTGAGCGCGCGTGGCCAGCCAACTACTACGCACAAGTGGCACGCGGTCTGTGTCTGGCAGGCCATGCGGTGGGGCTGATTGGGCTGCGGGACGACGCCCAATTGGCGCGCGATTTACGCATGCAAATTGGCAGCGAATTTTGCGTAGACCTGACCGGCTACACCCGCAGCATCCGTGAACTGCTGATGCTGTTCCATGGCTCAGACTTGCTCATTACGAACGATGGCGGACCTGGCCACTTTGCCAGCCTGACGCCCATCCAAACAATGGTATTTTTTGGCCCTGAGACCGGTCGCCTGTATGGCCCCCTAGGCCCGCGCGCCCGGGTACTTGAGTCAGGCATGGCTTGCTCGCCCTGCTTAAGCGCCTACAACCACCGCGAAACCTTTTGCGATGGCGACAACCAGTGTCTTAAAAGGCTGGCCCCCGGCCCAGTGCTGGCTGATGGGCTCATCGCGTTGGGCTCACCCAAAATGATTCCCGCATGAACCAGCCCCAAGGCTTGAGAATTCGTTTTTTTACCTTGCTTGAATGGGCCAAAGGTTTCAGATACATCAAGTTTGGCTTGGTTGGCGCCAGTGGTACTGTGGTCAACATGGCGCTTTTGTATTTTTCGCAGGAGGTGTTGTTTGCCTCCATTTCTGCGCCCAGAACACGGCTCTATGCCTCGCTGGCTTTGGCCATCACCGTGGCGACCCTCAACAACTTCACCTGGAACCGGCTTTGGACCTGGGCCGACCGCTTGAAAGCGCTGGCGGCACAGGCCAAGGAGGGGCAGACCTCTCAAAGTGGATGTGCACTTTATTGTGCGCAATTTGGACGCTATGCCGTGGCCTCCTGGTTTGGTATTGCCTTGCAATACGGCCTGACTTTGTGGCTGGCCCACAGTCTTCACTACATGGTGGCCAATGCCATCGCAATTTTGGTGGCCAGCGTGAGCAACTTTCTGGCCAATGACCGCTGGACCTTTCGGCGCCAACCTAAACCTTAAAACCATGCCACGCCCATTGCCGTCCACAGCACTGCACCCCACCGCTCAGTCAAGCCGGACAACACTCGCATGGATGGCGCTGCTGTTGCTGGCAGTACTTATTTACGCTGCAGGCTTGGGCGGGCAATACAACCCGACCAACGGGGACGAGTTGGTCTACACCCACATTGCCCGGTTAACCGCCGCCTCCAACCACTGGCTCCCTCTGGTCTCCGAACTGGACCATATGCGCAACACCAAACCGCCGCTCCTGTTTTGGCAGGCCATGGTGGCGGGCGACTGGGGTCATCATTGGACAATGGCCGCCTTGCGCGCACCCAGCCTGGTCTACACCCTGCTGATTGCCGCAGCCATCGCCTGGAGTGCGCAATTAATTACCGGCAATTCAAGAACAGCTTGCCTGGCGGCTTGTGTTTACCTGGCTTTCTTTTGTACCTTTCGCTATGGCCGCACGTTTCTGACCAGTGCGCCTGAAACTTTCTGGTTCAACCTGCCCTTGTTTTGGCTGCTCTGGCATCGCCTATCAGCGAGCCAGAGTCCGATACACCAACCCTTGGGGTGGCTCGCCCACGCCTTGCTGGGATGCGCACTGGGTCTTGGACTGGCTTACAAATCATTTGCGCTGATTGCACCCGCAGCAGCCACTTTTTGGTGTGCTCAGTTGATGACCGAGCGTTCATTGAACTGGCAACGGGTAATCAGCACCACGCTTAAGGTGAGTTTGAGTGCGTGTCTGGCTTTAGGTATTTTTGCCCTCTGGTTTGTGTTGGACCCCGACCCGCAGGCCGTATGGCAAGAGTTTGTTGTTGGAGAAAACGCCGGGAAAATGTTCAGCCGTGACGGCTACTGGCATGTTGCCCTGCTGGGCGGTGGCGGCAGTATGTGGGCACAGCTTCTGGCCTACGCGCAAAACGCCGGGCTGCTTGCCGGGGTTGTGCTGGGTCTGGCTTGGGTTGGTCTGAAGCAGGGAATTAAATCAAAATTTAGCATGCGATGGCCACACCACCTGGCTATTTTGTTGGTCTGGCTGGCGGTCTGGCTGCTTGTTTTCACCTTGCCCAGCCAGCGCTCGGCGCGCTATGTGATGCCGGCCATGCCTGCCCTGGCCCTGCTGATGGCACTTTATTGGGACCGCATTGCACGAGGCTGGTTTGTGGTGTCCTTGCTGCTGTGCGCCTTGTTTATAGGCAGCCTGGGCCGAATCGCCTGGGCAGCGCATGATTTGGGCATGGGCAGTGACCCCCAACTTTATTTCAACTTGTTGGTGGTCGCCCTCGGTCTGGTCACTGTCACGAGCGGTCTACGCAGCCCAGCCTGGACCCGCACTAGCACTTTGGTGGCGTGTTTCACGGTCTATGCCTGTTTTGGCTTGACCACCGCACCACTTAATGGGCCAAGTGGCAGCTATAACGCACAAACTATTCAAACGCTTCATGGCGCGCGCGTTGCCGTACCGAGCAGTTTCAACGGTCAATTTGAGCGCTTCCAATTTTTGCTTCCCGGCAACACGTTTATTCCCTACGACGGAGAAAGACGCTCAGTACTGGGCACCACCCCCCTTGTACGCGCCGAAGAGCTAAACAGGTTGCTGGCACAGCATGACGCGGTAGCCTGGCTTCAGGCGGACGCCTCAGAATCATTACCGCCTTGCGCACCCAAGTGCCAGGTGTTGGGCATGCGCTGGGAAATAAAAGGTCGCCATCAGCCTGGAGAAATCACGCTGAACAATCTTTGGACGCCACAAAGCTGGTTATTCAGACGCGAGTGGCTGGTAAAGCGGTAGGTTGAGCTCGCCAGCGCACCCAGCAAGCCCTGACCACCATCGCTTGAAGCGCCAGCCATAGCCAGGGGTCCATCACAGCATCCCATACATTTCCTGTGGGCAAACGGGTCATCATAAAAAGGCCCATCACACCCAGAACCCCTAAAAAACTGAAACTGTGGCGCACGTTGTGTTGTGCCACACCGGCCCCAAGAGCCCAAATAACTACCGTCAAACCAGTCACCACGGCGCCAGCTGCAACACTAAACCCCCAGGAATAGACAGACACCGTCCACCAAGCCAGCGTATCGAGCAGCAAGATCCAGCCCAAGACGACACCTATCGCCAGGCCTGTTTTCAGGGTCAGTTCTTGGGCTTTAGACCTGTTGTCGGCAGTCTGAGGCTTGTGCCATGACTTCGAAAAAACCCACCCCCAGCAGAGCACCACCGTCAGCAAACTTGGTGACTGAAACGCCAGCCCCAGCCAATAGGTGGGCGACGCGCTGCCCGGCATCAAGGCCCATAGCGCCATCAGCAAACACAAGCCCACCCGATAAGCGGGGCGAAGTCGGCCACCTGCCCACAGGGCGCCCGCACCCAAAACTGTTGCCCAAGCGATATGCAAACCAATTTGCACCAGTACGGGGTCGGGTAACACCGGATTTTCGGTCGAAAGAAATTGTTGAATCAATGCGCTGAACGTCATGGAATGAGGCGTCTCATTGAGATTTTGGAGCGCCAGCGTAGCGTTGCCAGGCAATACTTTTGCGCTGATCGGTGTAACTCACCCATAACACCCCCTCAGCCCAGACCATGGCGGGATATGAAAATTCATCGCTACCGACGCCATGCGCCAGAGCTTTGTCCTTGACCCACGTTTTCCCGTCTGATGAAACACTCAAATCCAGGCGGTTGCGCGAACGAAAAGATGAGTTGTGCGCCAATACCAACTGCCCCGTGGAAAGTGCGATTCCCACAAGAGAAGAGTCATGGTTATCAAGCGCCAGGTCGTACAAATCGGTCCAGTTTTGTCCTCCATTGCGTGTTTGGGTGACAGCGACTTTGCCTGCAGGGCTGTGGTCGCGCATCAAGGCCAGCCAGTGAGACTCACTCAAAGGCAAAAGCGTCGGCTGCAACAGGTGCAGGCGTTGGGACATACGCGCCATGCCTTTGAAATTACCTTGGGCATCAAAGCGCAGGGAAACCGGATATTTCAAACCCAGCTCAAAATGCACCGGAAGGACCATTCCCCTATCTTGCAAATCAAGGGGGGCACTGCGAACCAAAAAACTCGTATTCCAAAGCCAGGACAAGGGCAAAACCCGCGCAGTGTCAAAATCCAGCGCGTCAAAGTCATGACCCGAACTGGTTTGGCGCAAATGCACCACCCGAGAAGCAGCCCAGCCGCCAAACCCGGTCGCCACGACGAATAAATGAATGTTGCCCTGCTGATCAAGCCAGGCCACAGGGTTGCCCAGCCTGCGTACGCCAAAGCCCAGTTGCTGCCCGAGGGCTTGGCGATTGACCACAAACCGCGCTGCACGCCACTGCTGGGTGGCGCGGTCAAATTGTGAGGCGGCAATTTGTACATCAGGCGCACTTTCACGGGTGCCTGCAAACCAAAAGGCCATCACGCTGGCAGGGTGCGTTGCAGGCATGGCCAGCAAGCTACTGGCATGTGCAGCGGGTGTTTGAGCCGGCATGGGAATGGTGCCCCGCCCACTGAGCACCAGGTTTACAGGCGCCTGTTTGGCATCATCCAACGGCCAAACGGATTGCGCCAATGGGGCCAAAGGGCCACGTTGACTCAAATCGAGACCCACCAGGACGACACACAAGAGGAGTCCCAGCAATAGACGCACCCAACGCGATTGGGCGATAAAGGAAGCTGAGGATTCTGAAATTAACATCTGCTCATCGGTAAGAAGGTTTGAGGGCCTGCAAACGCGAAGGCGATGGGCATCAGACTTGTATCTTAATCCTGAATCCGTGACTCTCAATGAGTGGGTGTGATTTTCAACTTCAAATTCCGAAATATTCAAGGAATATGCTGTGATATTGCCCTCGCAAGCGCTCCATCGGCATTGCCGACGCTGTCGGCTAGGCGTTTCGCATGATTTTGTGCAGCTTGGAGCTACTTTCGCCAGAATTGGGGCTGATTTCGCCCGAACTGATCCAAGCCCACTGGCAATAGGCAACGCAAATCCAGAATTTTTCATTTTTAGCCGGATGGCTGCGCTATTACGCCGTGTTCTGGCTTTGGTAATGGCGCTCAAACACCGCAAAGGCAGGATCACTCGCACCCAAACCCAACGCCCACTGTCCGGCATGCGTAATCATCCGAGTTGCCTTGAACATCAGCTCCTGCATTACCGTCTTGATGCGACGGCGCTTGGCTTTGTGGCGTACCGGCGCATCAGGCTCGTCCAAGGTGTTTTGGCCAATCAAGCGCAACAAATTCATCGCCACAGCAGCAAGTTGGCAGACCAAATAGTTGGTGTCGAACTTGCCAGACGGCAGTCCCTCCAAATCCATATCGGACTTGAACTCAGAGTGGAACTGCTCATGCGTGGCGTGATCGCAGTACAGCGCAATCACTTCCTCACAACTGAATCGCTCAGGCACCGTAGTCGTCCAGCCTTCGAGCACATACTCGGGCAACTGCAAGGTGTTGCCATGCTTGTCGATGGTGCGCTATGTGAGCCGTTAGACACGCCGCGCCGGGTTGGACTCATCGCCCACACCGGCCAGTTTCAGCCCTTCTTGCCAGAGGCATTCGCGCTTACCGGCGCGCTCGCTTACCCACGCAGTGCCAGTGTCGGCCGTCTTCTTCGCCGCAATGGCTTCCACAGGCGAGCTACGCGGGTTCCATTTGATGATGAAGGCGATCTCGCGCTGCACGGTGGTGGCGTGCGAGGTGATTTCTTGCATCAGCTTGGCCGAACAAAAGCCCGAGTCTGCGCGCACCAACAAAGGCGTGGACACCAAAGCGGCGGCCATTGGCAAGGCGCGCTCAAAGTTGTATTCGCTCTCGGATGCCGAGTGCTGGACACCAGGGCGCAATGCCAATTCCAGGCAGTAGCCCAAGCTTCCCAAGTACGCAGCAAACGGGCAGTAGCCATCAACGCCGGCGTAAGTGCGCCCAACCAGTTCCTTCTTGGTGCCCCCGTTGTCCATGGCAAAGGTATCCAAATCCACCGGTGTGTAGCCACTGAGCAGTGCGCCGAAATCTATAGGCTGGCCATTGATGCGACTGCTCAACAGCAGTTGGTTTATTTGGGGTGCGAGATCGAACCAGGAAGCCGCGTGGGTGTCCATGCGTTGGCGCAATGTGGGGCTCGATGGAACCACACCCAAACCGAGTGCACGCATGAAGAATGCATTGCCTGGAAAGCTCTCGAGGGCATCGAAATCGCTTTTACCCAAACACAGCAGGGCCAGATAGGATTTGAGGATATCAGAGTTGGTCGCGCCGAGCGCACAGGGAACTTCGGATCAATCAAGGAATTGACGTTGACCCGCTTGAGGTATTTGCCGATAAAAGCCAGTCCGGCGTGGGAACTGAGATCGTGGGGCAGTTTTTTTGATAATGAAGTCGGTCATGTTCGGGTTCACCTGCGAGGTGAATCGTACATGCGGGCTAAGTTGCTGATCTCAATGAGGAAATCAACAAGTTCTGGCTATGAAGTCACGGATTCAGGATGTAGTCATGGATTCAGGTTAATAATAATTGGTGCCAATATGCCACGGCCCTTTTCTTGACCCAGCCCCAGGCTAAATCGGAGTAGGTGTGGGCTGCGTGCAGGATAATTAAGCGCTATGCACCGCACTATCTTCAATACACCAGTAGTGAACCACGTCTTGCGCGCCCTGTCTTTGGCCTTTTTGAAGGTAACAGGCTGGAAGGTTTTAGGGGCCTTGCCGCCGGGCGCTGAAAAAAGCGTGTTGATTGCCGCCCCCCACACCAGCAACTGGGACCTGCCCTACACCTTGATGGTGGCTTTTGTTCTGCGCATTGAGATTCATTGGATGGGCAAAGCGCAGATTTTCAGGGCCCCGTTTGGGGGCCTGATGCGCTGGCTGGGCGGCATACCTGTGACGCGGGAGAAAGCCAGCAACTTGGTGGCCGCCTCCGTAGCGGCCCTGCAAGCCAGCGCGGGGCCCTTGCATCTGGTGGTGCCGCCAGAAGGCACCCGGGGCAAAACCAGCTACTGGAAAACCGGCTTTTATTACATCGCCGTGGGGGCGCAAGTGCCCATCGTGATGGCCTACATGGACTACGCGCGAAAAATCAGCG
>JBIKZP010000073.1:0-8421 GCA_044354655.1 Rhodoferax sp.
GATGCAGCTGATATGGCTGGCCTCACCCGCCCTACCCATTGGCGGCTTCTCCTATTCCGAGGGCCTGGAAGCCGCAGTAGATACCGGCCGCGTGACCTGCGAAGCCGATGCCGCCACCTGGCTGGTGGACCAACTGCACCTAAGCCTGGCCCGTGCTGACCTGCACGCCGTGGCCCAGGGCATTGCGGCCTGGCGCGAAGCCGACCACCTGCGCATTGCCGAGCTCAATGCCTGGGTGCTGCAAACCCGCGAGAGCAGCGAGCTGCGGGCGCAATCCGAGCAGATGGGTCGCTCGCTGCTGGAATGGCTGCGCAACCACACCACGGCACAGCCCGGGCAAATCGACGTGCTGGCCGCTTTGCAACCCAGCTATCCCCTCGCTTTTGCACTGGCGGCCTCAGCCACCCAGGCAGCGGTGCGCGACTGCCTATTGGCCTATGCTTTTGGTTGGGGCGAGAACATGGTGCAGGCGGCCATCAAGTCTGTGCCACTGGGCCAGAGCGCCGGACAACGCATTTTGTCGACACTGACGGCACAAATTCCTGCCGCCGTGAACCATGCCCTGGCTCAAACTGACGGGCAACGTCAGGCTTTTTCACCCATGCTGGCCATCCTGAGCGCCCGGCATGAAACCCAATACTCACGACTTTTCCGGTCCTAAACCCCATGAGCACACTGCACCATATCGCCAACCGCACCAAAAAACTCCCCCCCTTGCGCGTGGGCATTGGTGGCCCGGTAGGTTCGGGCAAAACCACACTGCTGGAGATGCTGTGCAAAGGCATGCGCGAGCAGTACGACCTTGTCGCCATCACCAACGACATCTACACCAAGGAAGACCAACGGCTATTGACCGTGAGCGGCGCCTTAGCCGCTGAGCGCATCATGGGCGTAGAAACCGGCGGCTGCCCGCACACAGCCATCCGCGAAGACGCCTCCATCAACCTTGAAGCCATCGACCGCATGCTGGTAGATTTTCCCGATGCTGATATCGTCTTCATCGAGAGTGGGGGCGACAACCTGGCCGCCACCTTCAGCCCCGAACTCAGCGACCTGACCATTTACGTCATTGACGTGGCTGCTGGCGAAAAAATCCCCCGCAAGGGCGGCCCGGGCATCACCAAGAGCGATTTGTTTGTGATCAACAAAACCGACCTGGCACCCTACGTGGGCGCCAATCTGGAGGTGATGCGAGAAGACACGGTACGTATGCGCAGCACCACCAAAGGACTCAAACCCTTTGTCATGACCAATCTGAAGACCAACACCGGGTTAGCCGAAGTGATGGCTTTCATTGAAAGCCAGGGCATGTTGCGAGCCGGGTAGAATCTCGCCCACGGAAGCTTGGCAGAGTGGTCGATTGCACCGGTCTTGAAAACCGGCAAACCGAAAGGTTTCTAGGGTTCGAATCCCTAAGCTTCCGCCAGTGACTTCTTTCAATATTTCAATCCTTCAAACGCCTGTTTGCAAGTGATTGATCTGATTGACTTTTTTCTTTCAAAACTTTCACCGCTTTTGAAGAAAGTCACCCTTTGATGGGTTAATCAAACTGTTGAGACGGTATTCTGCTCAAAACCTCTTGACCTAACAGATTCAAAACCCAAATTTGAACCGTACCGATTGCACGCGGTTTTTTGTGATGCTGACCTGCAGTATGAGCTCGCAAATAGTACTCTTGATCATCCCAATGCCAATTCTCTGTGTCCTTCAGCTGACGGTCGAACGGATGGATTCAATATCGGCTTCAGGCCCAAAGCGGAAATAGCCGTTGTCGATTTGATTGCTCCATAGCAGCCATTGGCAATCAGCGTTTGACCGGTAGTTGGTAGCCACCATTTCGTCAACGCGGAACCGGCAGCAGCCCACTTAGGCTTGTTCACTGGCAGTCAGATGGAACTTGGAGTGTCATCAAGGTTAAGACGCAGTGAAACCGTAGCCCCACACCAGACCCCTGGGGACTATTCATCAAGATAACCAAGTTAAAATCGCGTCGGGTGTCGTCATTGCGCAACGCGATGGCAGCAGGTTTTAGCGTAGGTCGGGCCGCCGCGCAAACCTACTACGCCCATGCATACACCCACATTGATTCAAATGATTGGCGCCGCGCTTTTTGCGCTTGCGGTCCTCCATACTTTTTCCACGAAGTTCTTTGAGCACCTGGCGCACAAAAACCCTCGTCATGCCGGGATTTGGCACCTGCTTGGAGAAGTTGAGATCGTCTTCGGATTTTGGGCCATGGTCCTGATGCTGTTCATGTTTGGAATCAGCGGAAAACAGGAAGCCACAGCCTATCTGGATTCCCGCAATTTCACCGAGCCCATGTTTGTATTTGCCATCATGGTTATCGCAGGTACGCGCCCCGTCCTCCAAGTTGCTGGCTCTGCCGTCAGCATCCTAGCCAAACTGATGCCGTTGCCCAAAGGGGTATCCACTTACTTTCTGGTGCTGGCATTTGTTCCTTTGCTGGGTTCTTTCATCACAGAACCTGCAGCGATGACGCTGGCGGCTTTGATGCTGCGTGACACGCTGTTTTTCAAGGAAACATCCACCAGACTCAAGTACGCCACGATCGGTGTGCTGTTCGTCAATATCTCCATTGGCGGAACGCTCACGACATTCGCCGCGCCGCCCGTTCTCATGGTTGCCGCCAAATGGAACTGGGACATGGCCTACATGATGGCGAACTTTGGCTGGAAGGCTGCCATCGCCGTATTTGTCAATGCGACGGTTGCGGCCCTGATATTCCACAAAGAAGTCGGGCACATGGGCAAACAAGCACCCTCAACGACCAACCCCGCGGTGCCGTTATCGGTCGTCATGGTGCACCTGGTGTTTCTCGCGCTGGTGGTCGTGTTTGCTCACCATCCTGCGGTTTTCATGGGACTGTTCCTGTTCTTCATGGGGTTCACGACAGCGTATCAGCGCCACCAGAACCCCTTGATCCTGAAGGAGGCACTCTTGGTGGCCTTTTTTCTGGCGGGACTTGTTGTTTTAGGCGGCTTGCAGCAATGGTGGCTGGAGCCTGTGCTGATGGGCATGAACGTCAATTCTGTTTTCTTTGGAGCCACGGCGCTCACCGCCATTACCGATAACGCCGCGCTGACCTACCTCGGCTCCCTGGTCAATGGTCTCAGTGAAGAGTTCAAGGTGGCTCTGGTGGCGGGTGCGGTCACTGGTGGCGGCTTGACTATCATTGCCAACGCTCCGAACCCTGCAGGCGCTGCGATTCTTAAAGAAAAGTTTGCTGACAATGCAATTCATCCTGCGGGGCTGCTTCTCGGGGCATTGGCACCAACATTTGTAGCCATACTGGCTTTCAAGCTTCTCTGAAAAATATCCCATCAGGGCCTTTAGAAGGCCTGCTCGATGCAACTGAACACATACAGAGGGCATCAGTTGCTTTGTACACACGTTGTGTAAGAGGTGTGTAGGGCTTGCGCAGCGTTCTCTGCCGCACGGACTACTACGTGGATAGTTGGTAACGTGATCAGGGTCAATTGCGCATTTGAGGCTTCCGGTATAAGCAAAGCTTCGCAGGTATCAGGCTACGCCTTCCCATGAATTCCCTTGGCCTTATCTGGCTTCAATTCGCTCTTTGCGCCGCATTGATCGGCACCGCGGGCTATCAGCTGTCACGCTACGGCGATGCCATCGCCCGTCGCACGGGTTTGTCTGGCAGCTGGATCGGGCTGGCATTGCTGGCCACCGTCACCTCGCTACCGGAGCTGGCGACCGGAATCACCAGCGTCACCATTGCCCATGCGCCCAATTTGGCAGTAGGCGATGCGCTGGGAAGTTGCGTCGTGAATCTGGTGTTTCTGGTGGTGATCGACTTCTTCTTTCGCAAAGAGCCGGTCTGGCATCGCGCGGGTCAGGGCCATGTGCTGGCCGCAGCGTTTGGGGTCGTCATGCTGGGCTTTACGCTGGTCAGCCTGTTGATAAGCCAAGTCAAGCCCTCTGGCGCGATGGCGGTGGCCGCAAGCGCAACACAACTGGGTTTTGACCTCACCACACCGGTCTTGCTGGCACTGTATTTGGTCGCCATGCGCACTGTGTTTACGTATGAACGCGACCATGCAGCGCTGGAAACGGTTGATGTGGACGTTGCTTTACCAGCCCTTCGCAAAGCAGTGATCCGCTTTGCCATGGCAGCCTGCGTAGTCGCGGGTGCTGGCATCTGGTTGCCGTTTGTGGCGACCGACCTGGCCAACGCCATGGGCTGGAACAAATCTTTTGTCGGCAGTCTTTTTGTGGCCCTGGCGACCTCGTTGCCGGAACTGGCCGTCACCCTCTCCGCCTTACGCATGGGTGCGCTGGATATGGCTATTGGCAACCTGCTGGGCAGCAACCTGTTCAATGTGGCGATCATTGCGGTGGACGACCTTTTTTACAGCCCCGGCGCGCTACTGGCCAGTGTGTCACCGGTGCATGCGGTCACAGCGGGATCGGCGATCACCATGACCGGTTTAGCCATGGTCGGCCTTTTCTTTAAGCCCGGCGGGCGCGTCATGCGGGCCGTCAGTTGGATTAGCTTAGGGTTGGTGGCCATGTACTTACTCAATACGTACGTGCTTTTTCTCCATGGCGAATAAACCCTTACCCATCCCTGCTCAGCCGTCGGGCCAATGGCACCTGCAAGAGGTTGACGCACTCACGCAGGCGCATGGCGTAGACCCGGCTCACGGGCTGCATGCGCACCAGGTCAAGGACCGCGCGCTTCAGTTTGGCCTCAACGCGCTGCCCACTGCCGACCAGCGCAGCCTGGGCTCGCTGGTGTTGGAGCAGTTCAGCGACTTCATGATTCTGGTGCTGCTGGTGGCTGCGGTGATATCCGGCGTGGTGGGCGACCTGGTCGACACACTGGTGATACTGGTCATTGTGTTGCTCAATGCGGCTATCGGGCTGGTGCAGTCTTGGCGCGCAGATCAGGCACTGGCAGCGCTACAGCGCCTGTCTGCCGCCCAGGCCACGGTGCTGCGTGGCGGCCAGGTACAGCAGGTGCCCGCAGACGTGTTGGTACCGGGCGACATCGTATTGTTGGAAGCCGGCAACCAGGTGCCCGCCGACTTGCGGCTGATCAAGACAGCGCAGTTAAAGGTTGATGAGTCGGCGCTGACTGGCGAATCGGTCACCGTAGACAAGCACACCGACGTACTCGAAGGCACAGAGCATGCCCTGGGTGACCGCCTCAACATGGCCTTCAAGGGCACCACCGCCACCCATGGGCGAGGGCATGGACTGGTGGTGGCCACTGGCAAGGCCACAGAACTTGGCAAAGTGGCTGGTTTGCTGGACCAAAAAAACAACCGCAGCACCCCTTTGCAACTCCGGCTGGCCGCCTTTGGCAAGCGCGTGGCCGTTGCCGTACTGGCCATTTGTGCGGTCATCTTTGGCGTGGGCGTTCTGCGTGGTGAAGCGCCTTTGCTGATGGTGATGACTGCCATCAGCCTGGCCGTAGCGGCCATTCCGGAAGCGCTACCGGCCGTCGTCACCGTGTTGCTGGCGCTGGGAGCGCGCAAGATGGTGTCTGTCAACGCGCTGATTCGCCGCCTGCCTTCGGTAGAGACGTTGGGCTCGGTCACCTACATCTGTTCAGATAAAACCGGAACCTTGACGCAAAACCGGATGCAGGCGCAGTACCTGATTGCGGGAGATATTTCGGATGCTGCGGGCTGGATGCCCGGGGCCGTACCGGCGGACGCCGCCCACACCGCGCTGTTGCAAGCAGCCGCCCTGTGCAACGACGCCTCCGCTGCGCCGGACAACTCTTGGCTCGGCGACCCGACTGAGACGGCCCTCACCGAAGTGGCTGCTCTGGCAGGACTGGTCAAAACCGAGCTCGATATCCGCTGGCCAAGGGTGTTGGAGCTGCCGTTTGACTCGGTTCGCAAGCGCATGACCACTTTTCACCGCGATGCCGATAGCTTGGTGGCCTATACCAAAGGTGCACCCGAGTCGGTGATCCCTGTGTGCACAACCCAATGGTCTGCTACAACAGCAGAGAAATCAGCACAAATCGACTCAGCGGCGTGGCTCGCGCGCGCCAACACCCTGGCGGCGCAGGGCCTGCGGGTGCTGGCGATTGCGCAGCGCACGCATACCAAGCTGCCTGACAGCGCATCCGACAGTGCGGCAATTGAACACGGTTTATGTCTGATTGGCCTCATTGGCCTGATCGACCCACCGCGGGAGGAGGCCGCTGCGGCGGTGCGTGAATGTTTGGCTGCGGGCATAACGCCGGTGATGATTACCGGTGACCACCCGGCCACCGCACGTGCGATTGCGCTGCGGCTTGGCATTGTGACTGCGGACGATGCCCCCGTACTCACCGGTGCCGACCTGACGAGCCTGGATGTCGAGTCATTGAAGGCGCAGGTGCACCAGGTGCGTGTCTATGCTCGGGTGGACCCGGCGCAAAAAATCCGCATCGTCGAGGCACTGCAAGCCCAGGGTGAGTTCGTCGCTATGACCGGCGACGGCGTCAACGATGCCCCGGCGCTCAAGCGGGCCGACATTGGTATAGCCATGGGCAAGGGCGGTACCGACGTGGCGCGCGAGGCATCCAGCCTTGTGCTGCTGGACGACAACTTCGCCACGATCGTCAAGGCAGTGCGCGAGGGTCGGCGTATTTACGACAACATCCGCAAGTTTGTCCGCTACGCCATGACTGGCAACTCGGGCGAAGTCTGGACTATCTTTTTGGCCCCTTTGCTGATGCTGCCGATACCGCTTCTACCCATCCACATCCTGTGGGTCAATCTGGTGACCGATGGCCTGCCTGGCCTGGCACTGGCAGCAGAACCGGCTGAACGCGGCATCATGCAACGTCCGCCCCGCGCACCGGCCGAGAGCATCTTTGCCCAAGGCATGTGGCAACACATTTTGGGTGTCGGACTACTGCTAAGCGGCTTGTGCCTGGGCATTCAAGCCTGGGCCATTTCCACCGGTCATGCACACTGGCAAACCATGGTTTTTACGGTACTGACGCTGGGTCAAATGGCACACGTGATGGCGATCCGCTCAGAAAGCGAACCCTTATGGCGACTGGGGATCGGCACCAACAAGCCACTGTTGGGTGCCGTGCTGCTGACCTTTGCCCTGCAAATGGCCACTATTTACGTTCCGTTTCTCAACCCCATTTTCAAGACCGAGCCGCTGAGCCTTGCCGAACTTGCGCTGTGCTTTGCCGCGGCATCTGTGGTGTGGGTTGTGGTGGAACTTGAAAAGTCGTGGCGCCGAAAGCATTACGGCGCTATCACGGACAGTGCCGTGGATACCCCATGAGAAAACACACTAGATCTTCCCACCACCTCGAACTACGCGTCCACGAGTTAGCGCAACTCTTCAACTCGATGGACCCCACGCCGTTTCACAGCAAGGCACTTGACTGCGAGGCCGAAACCTTTATTGAAAGCTGGGCGCGAGGTTTCTCCCCAAAAAACCCCTTGCACTTGACCATTCACCTTCAGCACATGCCGCCCGAAGGCGACCCCACAGCACTCGTGACGGGTGCCATTCACCACCACTTCTCAGACAAAGCGGACCTGGTTCGCCGAGATTTGCGCGATCTTTTCTGGCAAGGTCGCATCAGTCTGCTGATTGGACTTGCGTTTGTGACTCTGTGCTTATTTGTAGCCGAAGCGATTGGCCAATCTGGCACGAGCACCGCGCATACCATCGCACGTGAAAGTCTGACGATTGTGGGATGGGTTGCAATGTGGAGGCCCATGCAGTTGTTTTTGTACGAATGGTGGCCACTGGCCCGTCGAATTGGTACGTACAGGGCATTGGCGCGGGCACACGTCAAAATAATGCAGAGCGGCGGATGACACCTGCAATCGAGGTGATCAATTTGGATCTTTGATAGCCGCTTTGGATGCGATGGTGAATGCCTTGAACGGCTTCTGACTGGGGGGCGATTTCTATTGCCACTTAGCGGCCGGTCGTGAATGACGCTTCCCGCTGCATAGCAGACGTTCAATATACCGGACTGAATAGCGGCTATGGGTCGGAAGGGCGCAGTGGGGCAACCTAGCAGGTTCGAATTCTGGATCACTCTGAAATAGAGGTTATGAAAACGCTCATTACAAGAAGATATCTAAACATTTAAAAAGATGAACCGGACACCAACTGCTTAATTGGCGTGCCCATCGAAAACTTAGGCGGTTTGTGATGAGGCATGTTCTGTTCCGCCATTGTATTAAACCCCTTGTAGATCATTCATTGACAAGGGGTTTTTCATTTTTTCTTTTGGCTTCATCCGCCTTTTATACGCCCCATCTTCGTACGTAAATTTTGGCCTCGGCGCCTAGTGGTTTGCCGCCTCGATGAGTTGTGAAACGCGAGAGGCGATATCAGGCCACTGCAGAATCGTTGAATGATTAAGGCCCGAGATCTCTTCAAAGCGTGCATTGACACCCT
>JBIKZP010000457.1:0-2760 GCA_044354655.1 Rhodoferax sp.
TTGGTGCAGCCCACCCGCATCACGCGTATTTGTTTGCCAACCAGCGAGCCAACCGCATGAAAGTTTTGGTGCACGACGGTGTCGGCGTGTGGCTGGCAGCGCGCAGGTTGAACACCGGTAAATTCGTCTGGGGCGATGCGCGGCTGTCGCCCCGCTTGCCCATGAACGCAGCGCAGTTGAGCGCACTGGCGCTTGGCTTGCCATGGCAGCGCATGGGCGATGCGGGTGTGATCAGCGTTTTGTGAACGCCGTTTTGCAATCATCAATGAATGAGTTTGCGTTGTTCAATTGGGGCATCCTGTCACCACACATCTAAGCACCCCAAGTCTGCAGTGACTTGATTGCTCCTTCGACTTTATTCAAGACGGTGCGCAGCGGTTTACTGTCCGGGTAGTGCGCCGCCAGAATGCGCTTCACTTCTTCCAAGCTGTGGGCATGTTTCAGTCGGTCTTTTTCGGAAAGTGAGCTTTCATAGGTGTTGCCAGACTCGTGATAGTAGAGGTCAAAGAACACTTCACTGGGTAGCTCTGCGCGGTTGTATTCCCGCATAGCCCATTCATCAAGCTCGCTACGAATTCCGTTGACTCGGTTGTAGACACCCTTGCGGTGATTGCTGACAACCAGCACTGACTTCAAGAGTTCGCCTACCTTGGCATGCATCTCCACTGGCATCGTGCCGTTGGGCCTCCGCTGTGCACCAACAAAAGTCTGAACATAGCCAACGGTATTGCGCTTGCCCGTTGTCGGTTTGCGGGGCTTCTGCGGTTGCAATTTGATTGCTGTCGCGTGCTCGATAGTGCCAGGACTGACAAAGTACGGCAGGGAAGGTGCCGACTCCCCATTCCAAGTTGCCTCGACTATCGGAGCAGGCAGAAGCTCAAGTGCAGCGACCACAGGTGCCAGTGGAATTCCCTTCTGTGAATCAGCAATAAGGTAGAGGCGGGTGCCACCATCGGGAAAGTACATTCCGGGCCAAGATGGCTTGATGATTGTGAAACCATGGCGCGTTGCCCAAGCCTCCCGCTCTTTCGTCGCCCGTTCGACTGCTTCCTTATAGGGCTCGTCAACGTACAGATACCGCTTCGTTTCTGGGTCGTACCAAACACTCTCATGATCGTGAGCAGGCACGGCATTGCTGGAGCTTCCACCCGGATACGCTCTGCTGTGGCTTTTTGATGGCCGTAGCTTGGTCGCATCCATAAACTGTAGAGCGCGTGCCGCCGCACAGGCGTAATACCTTGCACGTGACTGGGAGTCAGCAAGTTCTGGTTTCGCTAGATGATCCGGTCCCTCGCGGCGAAAGTTCGCTATCGCCCGGTGGTTTTGAAAATGGACTGGCTGGATCAAATCACTCCACAACGTGGAGAGGTGAAGCTCAAGCGTTTCGCGTCCTCGGATGTCAGTCTTTTTGTCGCGCCAGTACACAGTAAGAAAGACGCGATGGACGTTGCGCAACTTGTGTGTTTTGGGCTGGTCAAATTGCAGCTTGTTGCGCGCATGACGGAAATTCTCAAACCCGGACAATCGAGCACTTTCATCAAGGGCCACTGCGTGCTGAATTGCACGTTCGGTTTTGATTGACTTGGCTAGGCGCTTAATGCCGTCCAAAGTTGACGGACGAATGTTCTCACTCGACATAACAGTTCTCCTGGCCCACGCAAAACGTCACCCGTCTGCCGCTTCTCGGACCTGAACATGAAATGAAGAGGTGGGAAGTGGATGTCGGCAGTGCTGTCAACAGCTTTTCTTTGACGGGTGGATGGCTTCTGCCCAAAGCCGGTTCTATTATGGCAGGGTATGAAAATAACTATCTCAGACTTTGAAACACGGGCAGCCAAGCGAAATCAACTATCCAGAGTAGACGTACTGGGTTCATTTGACTTTTCAACCGCAATGATCCACTTGAAATCCCTCGCTAAGGCGGATATCGAGAGAGTTCAAAAGCTACTTAAGGACTTTGTCCCCGATTGGAATGGTGGCAAACCAAAGCTGCTGACTGGTGAGCAATTCACCGCTCTTGCCAAGGTGCAGCCTTTGGCGGTGCACGAGTACACGCACTTTGTCGACGCGACTTCAACCTTATGGGGGTTGCGGCACTTGCAATTGATGAACGACGCTTACAAATCCAATGGAGATGCTGGAGCCAATGAGACGGAATTTCACAAGGCAAAAGCGTTTTATGACCACATGCGAACCATTAGGCTTCCTGCTTATTACACCGTGGTGAACAAGCAACCGCATGACAGGCGACCATGGGGATCAAGGATAACCATTGGACGCATCTTTGATACGAAAGGGGAAATTTCAGATCGCCCGGTCCTGTTTTCGCAATTTTTGAACTCCAGCAGTGAAGTAATTGTGCGGTCCCCGATATCCACCGTATCGATTTTGGAGGCTTCTGCAATGGCTCAGGAAGTTCTTTTGCACGCACGTTTGCTTCAACTGACTGATACCGACTTTCGGATGATAGAGGAGCGAGAGTTTTCACGAAAGCATCTCGAATTTTTGTATACGCGCGATGTAACTGAATACTCAGTCTGTGTTCACATCCTCGCGAATAAGTTGGGGCTTAAAGACTCTCTGATCGCATTTTCTATGTGCGCTAGGCTAACCCGGTTGGTACTAAATTTCCCTCAAATTGGGTTCGATAGATTAGCTGCCGACTGCCCGGTCGAGGACGTTTTGGAAATCCCCAAGGGGCATGAGCTTGCTCAAGCCATTCGTGATGGCCTCGGGGCGCGTGACCTCGGTACGCTCTAT
>JBIKZP010000456.1:0-2760 GCA_044354655.1 Rhodoferax sp.
CTCTTGCAAAAAACGCAAGAACTTCGCCTGCAGTGAAAAAGGTAAATCACCAATCTCATCGAGCATCAAGGTCCCACCGCTGGCCAATTCAAACTTGCCAGGCGTGGTTTTAAACGCGCCTGTGAAGGCCCCTTTTTCAAAGCCAAAGAGTTCACTCTCCAACAAGTTGTCTGGAATGGCTGCGCAATTGATGGCCACAAACTTTTGTTTCGCCCGCGCAGAAGACTGGTGAAGCCCACGCGCCAGCACCTCCTTGCCCGTGCCGCTTTCCCCCAGCAACAACACCGACGCCTGGCTTGTTGCTACCTTGGCCACCGTGCGGCAAATTTTCAACATCTGCGGGTCATTGGTCATCAGGCCCAGCAAGGCATCGGGCTGTTGCAGCGCCTGCGCCCGCAGGTTTTCGCTCTCCAACGCATGAATTCGAAAGGCGCGCTCCACCGTCAGGCGCAGCACCTCGGCGTCCACCGGCTTTTCCAGAAAATCGAAGGCGCCTATGGCAATCGCATGCAGGGCGTTGGCCTGGTCGTTTTGCCCGGTCATGACAATCACCTTGACATGGGGGTCAAAGCTCAGCATCTGGCTCAGCAACTTCAGGCCCTCAGTCACAGCGTCTGGGTCTGGCGGCAACCCCAAATCCATGGTCACCACCGAGGGCAAATACTTTCTGAATTGCAGCAGCGCGGACTCACGGTCATCGGCACAAACCGATTCATACAGGTCCAGGGACCATTTAATTTGCTTCTGCAGCGCCAGATCGTCTTCCACGATCATGAGCGTGCGTTTGTCCTCGATGCTCATAAGGCCGCCACCGTCTTGAGCGTCAAGCTGGGGCTTGCACGGTGCAAGGGCAGCATCACGGTCATGCAGGTGCCCTGGCCGGGGCTGCTCTGCACTTCAATACGCCCCCCCAACTCTTGCACGTAGTGAAAAACTTCATAGGCGCCAATGCCCATACCCGCCCGCTTGGTGGTTTGAAACGGCTTGAATAAACGCTCACGAATAAATTCAGCCGGCATGCCCTGGCCCGTGTCTTTGACCACCAGCATGGCCTGATCGCCCGCGTGTTCAACGTCCACAGAGACCTGGCCACGGGTCTGTGTCGCCTCCATGGCGTTCTGCACCAGGTGGCCCATCACACGTTCCAGCTTTTCTTCATCGCCGCGAACCAGCACATCCTGCGCGATGTGGGCCTCAACGGTTCTCCCACGTTGCAATGCCGCATGGGAGATGCGCGCCATCACGGCGCCCATATCCACGCAAGCGTTTGAAGGGGCAGATGTATCGCCACCTTTGAGCTGGTGCATCAGGTGATGCATTTTTTTAAGTGAGTTCTCTAGGCTTAGCAACATGTCTTCCTGAAATTCGGGGTTGTGGCCCAACCTTTTGGAATTGTTCACGACCAAAGAGAGCTGTGACATGATATTTTTCAAGTCATGAACAATGTAGGCCGACATTCGGTTGAAGGCTTCAAACTTTTTCACATCCATCAGCGCCTCGGTGCTTTGCATCTGTGCAATAAAGCTGGCCGCCTGGTGCCCAGCTGTTTTCAGCAGGTCCTGCACTTCCCAGTTCACCGCCATGTCGGTTCTGGGCCGCTCCAGCAGCACAAAACCAATCAGTGCGCCGTGCACAAGAAGCGGCACCAGCAACCAGGCCCTGGGGTAGGCCTTGAGCCACTGCGGCAGTTGCTGTGGATCGCACGACACGCTGCCGCAGCGACCGGTGCTCAAATCCAGAACGCTGGCATGCGTCTCTAAAAAATTGCAAAAGCTGGAGTTCACTTTTTCCTGCTGCTGGCAGTCAGCCATGTTCCAACGCGTCGTGGCGACAAAGGCTGCCGCATCACGCGTTTTCAACCAGATGGCGCCGGCCGGACTCTCCAGCATGTCCGCCAGACCACGAATCACCTGCAGTTGGATGTCGCCCGGCGCACTTTGTGCCGCCAGGGTGCTGGTGAACTTCAGCCACTCGGATCTGTAATCAAAACGGTGCCGATAAAAATTTTTCGCCAGGAAGACCCTGAGCCGCGCACGCGCTGCCCCCGAAGCCAGCAAAACCACAAAACTCATAGCACCAAAGAACACCAAGGCCAATTGCAAGGCCGGTCCCCAAGCACCGCCAAAGTAGCGCACGTAATAGCCCGCACTGGAAATGACCAACAGGAACAAGCCCGCCAGCAACAAGGTGGTGCTTTGAAACGCAGCACGGGGCGACACACGGATGTGAGCCATCCAGGTGTCCCCACGCCGCAAGGACAGCCACATCAGCGGCGCGACGCTGGCGTGTACCCAACCCCGCATACTCAGGCTGGCCTGGTCCACTTGGTTGAAGAGCATGGACACTGAAAAGAAGTACAGGTCAAAACACAGGGCACCGGCCAAGCCCACACCAAACAATTTGATGTTCCACTGCGCATCGCGCACCAGATGTCGGGCAATTTGCTCCATCAAGAACAGCGCCAGCACGCAGTTGGCCATGGCATTGAAAAGATAGAGCCTGGAGGCCTGGACGGGCGGCCACAGCGCAAGCGCCATGGACAGCAGCGCAACCAGTCCCACCATGACCACGCCAAGCGCCACAGGTCTGACCCAGCGCAGAGCTGTCTCGGCTCGCTGCACCGCATCCGTCCTGAGCAACTGAAGCAGCAGCAGGTTCCACAAGGCATAGCGCACCTGGTCTACAGCCACTTCCAAAAAATGCAAAGCAGGCGTTGCCGTCCGGGTCGCCAGAAATCCCACCAGACCCCACAAGGCGGTG
>JBIKZP010000459.1:0-2754 GCA_044354655.1 Rhodoferax sp.
CAGGCTGTCAGCAGCGTGCTGAGTTTTTACTTTCGACAAGAGGTGTTGCCTTATTACGCCGGTGACCTGCCTGCCGCGCGTGCGCTGGCCGCCAACGATTTCAAATACTGGGAGCTGATGCGCCGGGCCGGTGTGCGCGGCCTCAAGCGCTTTGATTTTGGCCGCAGCAAGCAGGGCACAGGCTCGTATGCGTTCAAGAAGAATTGGGGTTTTGAGCCGACCCCGCTGCACTATGAATATTGCCTGTACCAGCGCGACAGCGTGCCGCAACACAACCCGTCCAATGCCCGCTACCAGCAGTTGATTTCGCTTTGGCGGCGCCTGCCGCAAGGGCTGGCCAATTGGCTCGGTCCGCACGTGGTGCGCAACCTGGGTTAGACACGCCATGGCCAATATTCTGTACCTGGTGCACCGCCTGCCTTACCCGCCCAACAAGGGCGACAAGGTGCGTTCGTTTCATCTGCTCAAACACATGGCGAAAAGCCACCGCGTGTTTCTGGGCACCTTTGTGGATGACCCGGCAGATCTGGTGCATGTGCCCGTGTTGCACACGCTGTGCGCTGAAGTGAAGGCCGTGCCGCTGTCACCTACCTGGGCCAAGTGGCGCAGCCTCAGTGGTTTTTTCACCGGCCAGGCCTTGAGCCTGCCCTATTACCGCGATGCACGCCTGCAAGCCTGGGTCAATCAACTGCTGGCCACCGAACCCATCGATGCGGTGGTTATTTTTTCGTCGGTCATGGCGCAATACACGGTTCACCTCAGCAACCGGCCCCGTGTGCCGCAGCTGGTGGACTTTGTCGACGTGGACTCCCTCAAATGGGCGCAGTACGCCAAAGAGCGCCCCTGGCCGTGGTCATGGCTGTACCGGCGTGAGGCTCGGTGCCTGTTGGCTTTTGACCGTGCGGTGGCGCGACGTGCCCAGCGGGCGTACTTTGTCACCCAGCAAGAAGCCGATCTGTTCGTCAAGCTCGCCCCTGAATCCCGTTTGAAGGTTCAAGCCATGAGCAACGGGGTAGACCTGCGCTATTTTTCAGTCGATGCAGTGCGGCCCAGCCCGTTCCAGCCTGCCCTGGCGGGCCACCCCGCGCCAGTCCATCTGGTGTTCACCGGGGCCATGGATTACTGGCCCAATGTGGATGCCGTGATCTGGTTTGCGCGCTCAGTTCTGCCGGCCTTGCGCCAGGCCTGGCCGCAACTGGTTTTCTACATTGTGGGGCGCAACCCGCCCAGCAGCGTGCAGGCCCTGGAGGGCGCGGGCGTGGTGGTGACCGGCACGGTGGCCGATGTGCGCACCTACCTGCAACATGCCGATGTGGTGGTGGCGCCGCTGCGGGTGGCGCGCGGTATTCAAAATAAAATTCTGGAGGCCATGGCCATGGCACGTCCTGTGGTGGCCTCGCGTGCTTGCGCACAGGCCATTCAGGCCCATCCTGGCGAAGAACTGTTGGCGGCGGTGGAGCCGCAAGATTTCATCCGTGAAATCAGCCGCTTGCTACGCGACCCAGCCCGTGCCCAGGCCTTGGGTCAGGCCGCGCGCCAGCGTGTGGTTCAAAGCTACAGCTGGGAGGCCCACCTGGCGGCGCTGGACCAACAGCTGCAAGCACCGGCCGTGGTGGAGGGCCAGGCATGAAAGCCTTGGTGGCCTCTTGGCCTTGGGCGCAGCTTCGCCTGCCCCGGCCCTGGCCGCAGGCCTTGCGCACGCTGGGTCTGCTGCTGGCCGTGGTGTGTTATTTGTACCGTGACACCGGCTTGGCCATGGTGGCCATCTGGTCACGCTCCGACACTTTTGCCCACGCCTTCCTGGTGCCACCCATCTCCTTGTACCTGGTGTGGCGCCGCCGCCATGCCGTGCTGGCGCAAACGCCCCAATGCGCGCTCAGCGCCTGGCCGCTGGTGGCTGCAGCGGTGTTGGCCTGGGTGTTGGGCGATCTGGCCTCCATCAACGCGGTGACGCAGTTGGCCTTCACGGCCATGCTGGTGAGCCTGGTGCCGGCCGTGCTGGGATGGCGCATTACCCGGCGTCTGATGTTCCCCTTGGGTTTTTTGTTTTTTGCCGTGCCGGTGGGTGAATTCATGATGCCGCAGTTGATGGAGTGGACCGCTAATTTCACGGTTTTCGCGCTGCGCCTGAGCGGCATACCGGTGTACCGCGAGGGCTTGCAGTTTGTTATTCCCTCGGGCCACTGGTCGGTGGTGGAGGCCTGCAGCGGGGTGCGTTACCTGATGGCCTCGCTCACGGTGGGCACCTTGTTTGCCTACCTGAGCTACCAGTCCACGGCGCGGCGTTTGCTGTTTGTGCTGTTTTCTTTGCTGGTGCCCATTGTGGCCAATTGGCTGCGGGCCTATTTCATCGTGATGCTGGGCCACCTCTCAGACAATCAATTGGCCACCGGGGTCGACCATCTGGTTTATGGCTGGCTTTTTTTTGGCGTGGTGATTTTGTTGATGTACCTGGTGGGCGCACGCTGGGCACAGGAAGAGGTGGTAGAGCCGGTGCCTGCGGCGGCGGTGACTGCAGTGGTGGGGGTGAGTAGCCCCCGCTTTGCTGCGCAAGACGCCAGAGGCTGGGCGCAGACGGCGGGCTTGCTGTGCTTGTTGGCGTTGCCGCCGCTGGCCTTGCAGACCGTCGGGGCACCGGCCACAGCCGACTTGTCGCGGCTGGCGCAAGCGCCGGCGTTGTCGGTCGAATGGGACTTGCAGCGCAGCACCGAGGAAGATTTCAAACCGGCGTTTCAAAACCCCTCGGCTGAAGTC
>JBIKZP010000458.1:0-2754 GCA_044354655.1 Rhodoferax sp.
CCAATCAAATGGCCGGCAGATTTGATGACATCGTCGAGCCGGCTAACAAACCAGTAATAGCCCTCGGCATCGCGGCGCACCAGATCACCGGTGAGGTACAGGCCATCGGCAAAACATTGTTGGTAGCGCGCCTCGTTGTTCAGGTAAGCGCGAAACATGGATGGCCAACCGGCGCGCAGCGCCAGCTCACCCTGGGCCTCGGGCGCATCAAGCACGCGGATGCGGGGCGCCTCACCGGGAGCTTGCAGCTGCGTCACCAAGCACGCGTCAATGCCGGGCAGCGGCCGCCCCATGGCGCCCGGTTTGATGTCAAAAGCCGGCGTGTTGGCCACCATGATGCCGCCGGTCTCGGTTTGCCACCAGTTGTCATGGATGGGCAGGCCCAGCACCTCCTTGCCCCACCAAACGGCCTCCGGGTTGAGCGGTTCGCCCACGCTGGCGATAAAACGCAGGTCTGGAAATGCGTGTCGCTGCGCCAGTTCGGGGCCGGCTTTCATGAGCAGGCGAATGGCGGTGGGGGCGGTGTACCAGACGCTGATGCGCTCGTCTTGCAGCAGGGTGTACCAGCGTTCGGCGTCAAATTCTTCATGGTCCACCAGCGAGGTCACGCCGTGCAGCAAAGGTGCCAGGATGCCGTAGGAAGTGCCGGTGACCCAGCCGGGGTCGGCGGTGCACCAGAAGCGGTCTTGCGGGTGCAGGTCCAGCGCGTAACGGCCCGTGGCGTAGTGGGCAATGGCGGCGCCGTGCACATGCAAGGCGCCCTTGGGCGTGCCGGTGGTGCCGCTGGTGAAGTGCAGCAACGCCGGGGTATCTGCGGTGGTGTGGGCTGCGGTGAAGTGGTCTGAGGCGCCGGCCATAGCTGCCGTCCAGTCCAGGGTGTCGGGCTCAGTGGTGGGCTGGCCGTCTGGGTTGACCAGCAGCACGTGTTGCAGCAGGGGCAGTTGCGCGCGCAGGGCGCGTATTTTTTGCCGGTAGAGGCTGTCGGTGGTCACCAGCACACGGGCTTGGCCCAGCTGCAAGCGTGTGGCAATGGGTTCAGGACCAAAGGCGCTGAACAGAGGCGTCACCACCACACCCGCCTTGAGGGCACCCAGCACCGCCACATACAGGGCCGGCAGCCGACCGGCGAGCACAAACAGGTGCTCGCCTGGGGCCACGCCCAACGCACGCAATACGTTGGCAAAACAGTTGGTCTGTTGCGCCAACGCGCCGTAGCTCATATTGAGCGGTGGGGCGTTGCGGGCGACAAATCGCAAGGCAGTTTTATCGGCCAGGCCCTGCTGCAGGTGTCGGTCAACGGCCAGTACGGCCATGTTCATTGGGCCATTGGGGTCAAGCTGCAGATCGCGCCGCGCCGCCGCCCAGGGGTCCTGCTGGCGCTCGCGCTGGTAGTCGTTCCACAGCGGGGGCAGGCGCAGGTCGGCAGCGGTTTTAACGATGACGGTGGGGCGGTCCATGGGTGAAACGGGTAGGCAGTGGCGGCGCGTGATGGTTGATGGCGGCGCTTAAGGCCGCTCTGCCGTTTCGCGGTCTTGCGCGCCAGCCAATGCACTGGCCAAACCACCGAGTTCGGCTGACAAGCATTGCAGCAAATCTTCCAGCGTGACGATGCCGGCGAGTTGCCCGGCTGCATCCACCAGCACCAAGCGACGCACGCGGTGCGTTCGCATAAGCTCAATGGCTTGCATGGCGTCCATCTCCGGGCTGGCCAGCACCAGGTTGACGCTCATGATGTCACCGGCGGTGAAGATGCCGGGGTCGAGCCCCTCGGCCATGAGTTCGATCACCAGGTCGCGGTCGGTCACGATGCCCAGGGGTTTGTTCTCGTCCAGCGCATCCACCACCACCAAGGCGCCGATGTGGTCACGCCGCATGACCTGAGCCACGGTTTGTGCCGTGGCCTCGGGTTCAATCACGGCCACCGTGGTGCTGGCCAGGTCTTTGAGTAAGGCCGTCATGTGCGCTGGCGCTGGGCGTGCATCAGGCTTCAATCGTGAGCTGGTTGTTGACGCGACTGACCCCAGGGGCGGCCCAGGTGACGCCTTCGGCTGCGCTGCGCTCGGCCCAAGAGTGCACCTTGCCGCGCAAGGTCACCACGCTGCCATCCACCGAGATCTCAATGCGCTTGGCTTCACGCTCGGCCTGGCGCGTCAGTGCGTCTTGAATGCGGATGCTCAAGTTACTGGGCACTGATTGGGCTTTGAGCCGAATGTTGTCGATGATGCCCACCACGCCCTTGAGGGGTCGGATCATGCGCTCTACGGCGCGGCGTTGAAAATTCCAGTCCAACTCGCCACTGAGGGTGACCCAGCCCTTCTCCACCGTGACCCGTACCTGGTTGGCAGGAATGGCGCTGTTCCAGCTCAAGGCGTGCTCCACCGCCGCGGCGATCTCGGTGTCGCTGTGCTGGTGCAGGCCGACCGGGATGACGTCCATTTCCATGGCAATGGCTTTGACGCCACTGACCCGTTCAGCCGCGCGACGGGAGGCTACTTTTTCAGCGTAGCTGTCCAGGTGCCCGGTCAACGTGACCACGCCGTCCTTGACGGCAACACCGACGCGTTCTTCGGGCACCAACGGATCCCAAGCGAGTTCCTCGATGACATCTTTTTTTAAATCAGAATCAGTCTTCATGGCAATTTCTCCAGAGCAGGGGGTGACAAAAATAAGCCTTACAGCGTAGTGGGCCCCACCCTGCCGGTGTTGCGAAAACGCAAGGTGCAGGCCTGTTGCGGCTACGACCGCGCGACTTTG
>JBIKZP010000460.1:0-2737 GCA_044354655.1 Rhodoferax sp.
GGTCAATGAAGCCGAATCTAAAAAACTGGCTGCATGGGTGATGAGCCTCAAGTAATCGCGTAGACCGGGTTTTGGCCCGGCCACGAAAAAGCCCGCTTATCGAAGCGGGCTTTTTTTATGGGGGCTGAGGCTATTGCCTCAGCGTGGACTCAATTTAAGCGCAATAGAACCTCAATAGAACCTCAATAAGCCTGGCCCAACTGGTCCAGGATGGCCGGGTTTTCCAGCGTCGAGGTGTCTTGCGTGATGGACTCGCCTTTGGCCAGCGAACGCAGCAGGCGGCGCATGATTTTGCCGGAGCGGGTTTTGGGCAAATTTTCACCAAAGCGGATGTCTTTGGGCTTGGCGATGGGGCCAATTTCTTTGGCCACCCAGTCGCGCAATTCCTTGGCAATGGCTTTGGCCTCATCGCCCGTGGGCATGGGGCGCTTGAGCACCACAAAGGCGCAAATGGCCTCGCCGGTTAGATCGTCCGGACGACCCACCACAGCGGCTTCAGCCACCAGATCGGTCTTGGCCACCAAAGCCGATTCAATTTCCATGGTGCCCATGCGGTGGCCCGAGACGTTCAGGACATCGTCAATTCGGCCGGTAATGCGGAAGTAGCCCCGGTCAACACTGCGCACCGCGCCATCGCCGGCGAGGTAGTAGGTGCCGCCCATTTCTTCTGGGAAGTAGCTCTTCTTGAAGCGGTCGGGGTCGTTCCAGATGGTGCGAATCATGGACGGCCAAGGGCGTTTGACCACCAACATGCCGCCTGAACCGTTGGGCACGTCATTGCCCGCTTCATCAACGATGGCGGCCATGATGCCAGGCAGCGGCAAGGTGCAGCTACCGGGTACCAGCGGCGTGGCACCGGGCAAGGGCGTGATCATGTGACCACCGGTTTCGGTCTGCCAGAAGGTGTCCACAATGGGGCAACGCTCGCCGCCAATGTTTTTGTAGTACCACATCCAGGCTTCGGGGTTGATGGGTTCGCCCACCGAGCCGAGAATGCGCAGGCTGCTCAAGTTAGAGCGGTCAGGGTGCACTTTTTCGTCACTCTCGGCGGCCTTGATGAGTGAGCGAATGGCGGTGGGTGCGGTGTAGAAAATGCTGCACTTGTGGCGCTCAATCATCTGCCAGAAACGACCGGCATTGGGGAAGGTGGGGACGCCTTCAAAAATGATCTGGGTGGCGCCAGCCGCCAGCGGGCCATAGGCCACATAGGCGTGGCCAGTGATCCAGCCAATATCAGCGGTGCACCAGAAGACATCGTCGGCTTTCAGGTCGAAGGTCCAGTCCATGGTGAGCTTGGACCACAGCATGAATCCGCCCGTGGCATGCTGCACGCCCTTGGGCTTGCCGGTGGAGCCCGACGTGAAAAGAATAAACAAGGGATGCTCGGCACCGACGGGCACCGGGGCGCACTCGGTGCTTTGTCCGGCCAGGGCCTGGGCAAAGGTTTTGTCCCGGCCAGCCACCATGTTGCAGGCGGTCGCGGTGCGCTCAAACACGAACACGTTTTTGATGGACTCGCAGCCACCGAGCCCCAGACCCTCGTCCACAATGGCTTTCAGGGGCAGCTCTTTGCCACCGCGCATCTGGTAGTTGGCAGTCACCACGGCCACGGCACCGGCATCAATGATGCGCTCTTGCAGCGCCTTGGCCGAGAAGCCGCCAAACACCACGCTGTGGGTGGCGCCAATGCGGGCACAGGCCTGCATGGCAATCACGCCCTCAAGTGTCATGGGCATGTAGACCAGCACGCGGTCGCCCTTTTGAATGCCATTCGCCTTCAAGGCATTGGCAAACTGGCTGACCTTGGCCAGCAGCTCTTTGTAGGTGGTTTTGGTGACAGCGCCGTCGTCGGCCTCAAAGATGACCGCCGTCTTGTTCTCGTTGGCGGTGCCCATGTGTTTGTCCAGGCAGTTGGCCGAGGCGTTGAGTTCGCCGTCGTCAAACCATTTGTAAAACGGGGCATTGGACTCGTCCAGTGTCTTCGTGAAGGGCTTGCTCCACATCACGTTTTCACGCGCTAGGCGGGCCCAGAAACCCTCAAAATCTTTCTCGGCTTCAGCGCACAAGGCGTTGTAGCCCTCCATGCCGGAGATACGGGCCGCCTTGACAGTGGCTTCACTGGGCGGGAAAACGCGATTTTCGACCAACACGGACTGGATCGCAGACGACGGTGCACTCATGAACAAGTCTCCTCTAATTAATCAACACTTCTTAATCAACACTATTTCGCACGAATCGCAGAAATGTCGGCGCTGGCACTTACAAGCCACTGACTGGCCTGAAACTTACACCATGCCCGTACGCTAGGCCTGGGGCCAGCATCGCCGTAGGCGTCAGCGCAAATGCACCCTCTTTACAATAAGCGTCGACAAGAACCTTCACTCCACCTGAGCACTAAAAACCATGTCTTCTTCTCCCCAAGCTGCTGTCACGCCGCGCAAACTTCGTCCCCTGCCCGCCTTCATCTTTGCCAGTCGCTGGCTGCAACTGCCACTGTACCTGGGACTGATCGCCGCGCAGGCGGTGTATGTGTTTCACTTTTGGGTTGAGCTGGTCCACCTGGTGGAAGCCGCTTTCGGCAGCCAGACGGCGCTGCAAGCGCTGGTGAGCAGCATAGGCTACAAAACCGAACTGGCGCCTACCCACCTGAATGAAACCATCATCATGCTGGTGGTGCTGGCGCTGATTGACGTCGTCATGATCTCCAACCTGTTGATCATGGTGATTGTGGGCGGCT
>JBIKZP010000461.1:0-2731 GCA_044354655.1 Rhodoferax sp.
ACGCTACCTGGAGTTGACCATGCAGGACTAGTACTGCAGTCCGAAGCCATCGCGGGCATTATCGCTTCGGTGGTTACTTTACAAGGTGAAGAGTGAAAGTGCGCCCTTGTTTACGGCTGGTTCCGGCAGCCTTCTAGTAAGGCATCGGAACCGGCGCGTGCGGGAAGCAATGATCGGCGCATACGGAAGGATCCCACCCAGTCGCGTAGGGCTAAAGCGCTACGAAACCGGCAACATCCTCACTCCATTGCCCGTGGTGGACGTCGTCGCACGGCTGCTCAACACTACCATCGCCGATCTGCTTGGCGAAGCACCCGTTCAGCCCGTCGAGCATGCCGATCGCATTGGCATCTGGTTGGCCAGCCTTCCCCTGTCCGACCGAGACTGGATCGAAGGTGTTGTCAAGCAACTGGTCGAACGCTGCCAGCCACGCAAACGCGGTCGTCCACGCACCCGCCCCAAAGCGGACAAGGTGCCTCCGCCATCTCCACCCGCTTGACTGGTGAGTCCCAGGCAACTCAATCCTTCAGCTGCAGTCTTCAGGTGTCGAATTGTTCACTATAATAGGGGTCGATTTGTTTTCCATGTCGTAATTGGCGGTTTGGATTCCAGCACTGGTGTGGGGGTCACTATAGGAGATCGTTGATTCCATTGGGTTTTCAGCCTGTTTGCAAATCTGGATTTCGCGGCGTCAAACCGTGATCGGTTTCAGCCAACGGCTGCATTTATCGACGGTGCCAGCGACGGCATCAAATCTGCTGCATATTTCTCCACCGGAAATCGGAATACGCCCCGCAAATTGATGCCACTCAAGCGCGTCGGGGCAATCTTGGCCATGATGTCGGCCTCGATAACTTGGCGCCGGTTGGCCCAGCGGTTCACAACTGCTTGCATTTGCATCGTGTTCCAAGCCATCACTGTGTTGGCCAGCAAGCTCAAGCCGTCCGCTACCGCCTGCATTTCGTCTGGCCGCTTGGCCTGCGCCGCACTGATGCGCCCGGTATAGATCGCACGTTTCAATGAGTTGACCGCCTCACCCCGGTTGAGCACCCGGCGCAGTTCCTGGCGGAAAGGCGTCTTCACGAAGTAGTCGGCCAGAAAGGCTGTTCGCAGCAAACGGCCCAGCTGAACGCCGGCCTCATATACCGGTTCGCCTTTGGCTGCAGACCCGAATCGGGCCAATGCAGCCACCGCACTGGCATTGCCACTCATGACCGAGGCCGCCAAATGAACAAGGGTGTCCCAGTGCTTCTCGATCAGATCGGTGTTGACATTGGCCTCGCACACGGCTGCAATCTCCGGGGGAATCGCCATCCCCCGTGGCAAAAACAGATGACGCTGCTTCAACTCTTTAAGGCGCGGGCACAGATCAAAGCCCAGCAAGCGTGAGTGCGACATCGCAAAGTCCGTGTAGCCGTGGGTATCGACCGCCAGCTGACTGGTCTGCATGCGCTCCTGGCGCAAAACCCCCTCGATGGCCACGCCGGCCTGGCGCTCATTGAGAACAAAGGGCTGCGCGTAGGAGATGCCCCAGCGGTCACGCACATGGGAATAGATGCCAATGGACGGCGTGTTGCGTCGTGGATCCAGGCGTGCCTGCCACACCCGCTTGGTGGTCTCCATGCTCATCATGTCGGACGATGCCAGGTCAGAGCGGCCCCAAGTTGCCGCAATGGGTTGGCGTTGCATGAATTCCAGCACGGCGTTACAGGCCTGGCTCAACCGGCGCTCGTCGCCCGCCCAGCGCATGGCCTGACGAATGCTGGTAGCTGACAGCTGCGGGATCATGCGCGCACATTCGGCCGAAGTCAGACTGGTTCCATGGGCCAGAATACCAGCGTAGACCATCAGTAACTCATCGGTTGCTCTTGGCTCACGCCCCAGCATAATCCAGCTGAACCGAACCTGGGCATCCACTTGCAGAATCACTTCTGGCAGCTGCACCTCGCCCAGACGCTGGTCGAGCTGTGCTCGCAGCAAAATGACCTTGGGGTCTTCGTCTTCGGCAGGCATTGCCGTGAGGTGGAGCTCATCATCGACCCGCAGCACGCCGTCACGGGCGGCCTTGGCCACAGCCGCCACACCGGCCCGAACACGAGTGAGCAGCGGCGCCAGAAGAGTGCTGGCCTTGGTCGGCAAGTCCAATCGTGCATAGTGGCGCTTGGACTCTGCTGCCCAGCGCTCAGGCGTAAAGAACAGGCGGGCCCGGCCACGAAACGCCAGGCTGTGGTCTACCCAAACGGAGCCGTTGCGCACCGCCCGACGTAGGGAGAACAGCGTTGCCACCTCCAACGCCCTCATCGCCTTGTCGCGGTCGTCTCCCACAACCGCTGCTGACCAGACTCTGCCCAATTTGGGAGCACTGATTTCGATTGGCAGCTCACGCACCTTGTCTGCATACAGCTTGAGTAGTTGGTTGAGGGCGATCAGGACTGGGTTGTCCTGTTCTGCCTGCCAAGGCAGCTTGCCGATTTCGGTCAGCAACGAGCGCACAGGGCGGATGCCCTCGAACAGACGTTCACGCACCAGGGATGCGCGGCTTGGTGGCTTGGCTTGCTGGCTGAGTTGGACCAGTTCAACGACTCCCAGGCGCAGCTGGTCATCGGCGAGTTCTCCCTGCTCAGTCAGTGCCGCCAAGTCTGTGACCAGCTTTTTGTAAAGGACAGCCCAGTTCACCGTATCTGGCACTTCTTCGCGGGCCATGCGCCAAAGATCCGTTACCCGGCGCTGA
>JBIKZP010000462.1:0-2727 GCA_044354655.1 Rhodoferax sp.
GTACTTTTCATACACCGGCTCTGAGTTACCGGTCTTGATCTTGCGAATGAAATACTTCTCGAACGCGATCTTGGCCAAGTGCACCCACTTGCCTTTTTTGAACCAGTTGACATTGCGTGGCGGAATTTGCGGCAACGCGACAAAGGCGGCCCCGGTATCACCCATGTCGGCCAGACAGATGGCGTTCCAAGTGCCGGTAGCCACGGCGGGTTGGCCGGCCAATTCATGGGCAATATTGTGTGCAATGGCGCCCACCATGCTCTCGATCATGTAGCCGGTTTTGGGCGTGCCGGTGGGCACCGGCGTCACCTCTACCGGTGGAATGGCCACGCACACGCCCGCCGAGAAAATGTTGCGATAGGCTTTACTGCGTTGAAACTCGTCAATCAGCACAAAGCCACGCGGGTTGCAAAGATTGGGGACCGCCGCCACGGCGTCCACGCCCTTGAAGGCCGGCAACATCATGGACAGCTTGAAACCCAACTCATGCTCTTTGTAGACATTGCCCAGGCCATCGAGCTCGGTGACAAACATCTTGCCTTCTTCCACGCGCGTGGTCTTGGCGTTGGTGATCCACTTCATGTCGCGGTTACGCATTTCAGACTCCAGCATCGATTTGCTGTCGCCCACGCCACCCAGGCCCAGGTGGCCAATATAGGGTTCGCTGCTGACGTAGGTGATAGGTACCTTGTGCCGCAGCTTGCGTTTGCGCAGATCGGTGTCCAGGATGAAGGCGAACTCGTAGGCCGGGCCAAAGCAACTGGCACCGGGCATGGCGCCTATCACCACTGGGCCGGGGTTTTTCAAAAACGTCTCGTAGTCGGCAAAGAAGGCCTGTGCATGGTCCACCGTGCACACCGAATGCGTGAAGCCACCACCGCCGCCATGCACGGGGCCGGCACCGGGCACTTCGGCAAACGACAGTTTGGGGCCGGTGGTAATCACCAGGTAGTCGTAGTCCAGCGCGCTGCCGTTTTGCAGTGTCAAGCGGTTGGCGGGCGCGTCAATGCTCGTCACGGCACTGCCCACAAACTCGATGCCCTTGCGCGCCAGGTAAGGGGCAATAGGCACGGTGACCTGCTGGCGTTCACGCCAGCCCACCGCCACCCAGGGGTTGCTGGGTACAAACTGGAAATAGTCAGTGGCATTGACCACCGTGATGCGGTGTTCCTTACCGAGCAGTTCACGCAGCTCGTAAGCGGCTGGCACGCCGCCAAGGCCGGCCCCCATGATGATGATATGCGCCATGATTTTTCTCCTGTTGATGCGGTGGCTGATCAGTTGGGCTTGACTTATTCTTGGGGCACTACCGGGGGCGTCGCCTCGGCCCGCGCGGGCATACGGCGCCAGTACAAGGCGTAGTACAAGACCGGAATGACCACCAGCGTGAGCAGGGTCGAGACCAAAATACCAAAGATCAGCGACACGGCCAGGCCGTTGAAGATCGGGTCATCCAGTATGAAGAAGGCGCCAATCATGGCCGCCAGGCCGGTCAGCGCAATGGGTTGCGCGCGCACCGCAGCCGACTGCACCACCGCCTCTTTGAAGGGCATCCCCTGCGCCACTTGCAGCTCGATAAAGTCCACCAGCAAGATGGAGTTGCGCACGATGATGCCGGCCAGCGCAATCATGCCGATCATGGACGTGGCGGTGAACTGTGCGCCCAGCAAAGCGTGGCCCGGCATGACACCAATCAAGGTGAGTGGAATCGGTGCCATGATGACCAGTGGCGTCAGGTACGAGCGAAATTGCGCCACCACCAGCAGGTAAATCAAAATCAACCCCACACCATAGGCAGCACCCATGTCGCGAAACGTGTCGTAGGTGATTTGCAGCTCACCGTCCCACTTGATGGCGTACTGGCGGAACGGGTCGGCGGGCTGGCTAATCCAGTATTCCCCCAACTTGCCCAGCTCACCCTCTGGGGCGGCCGCCATCGTGCTGCGAATGGCAAACAGGCCGTACAGGGGCGAGTCGAGCTTGCCGGCCATGTCGCCAAACACGTAGCTCACGCCTTGCAGGTCTTTGGTGAACAAGGGCTTGTCGATCACACCATATTGCAGCTCCACCAACTCAGACAAAGGGACCAACTGGCCATTGGCCGCGCGCAGTGGCATGGCCAGCAAACTGTCCAGGCCGTTTTGCGAAGCCAGGGGTAACTGCAAGCGCACCGGCACCGGGTATTTGGACTGGCCGTCGTGCAGATACGCCGCGTCCGTGCCTGACAAGGCCATGGCAGCACTTTGCGCAACCGCCGCCACCGGGATGCCCAGTGACTCGGCGCGTTGACGACGCACCCGCAGGTACACCCGCGCGGCGTTTTCTTTCAGCGAGGTGTCCACCCCCACAATGTCGGGCGTGGCGGCAAAAGACTGGGCCACGCGCGCAGCGACTTGCTGGCGGCCGGCTTCATCCGGGCCGTACACCTCGGCTACCAGCGGCGACATCACGGGCGGTCCGGGCGGCACCTCCACGACCTTGATACGGGCCTGGTGTTTCGCCCCAATTTTTTCCAGCGCCGGGCGCAGTCTCTGGGCAATCACATGGCTCTTTTCCGAGCGGTGCTTCTTGTCCACCAGGTTGACTTGCAGGTCGCCCTGGTCGGCATCGGCGCGCAAATAGTATTGGCGCACCAAGCCGTTGAAGGTGATGGGCGAGGCAGTACCGGCGTAGGCTTGCAGGTTCAGCACTTCGGGCTGCTGTGCCAAAAACGCGCCCAGGTCGTTC
>JBIKZP010000463.1:0-2723 GCA_044354655.1 Rhodoferax sp.
CCGAATACGCCGGCATTGTGCATGCGGTGGGTGAAGGCGTTACTCACCTCCAGGTCGGGCAGCACGTGGCCTGCCTCTCTGGCACTGGCGGTTTTGGCACGCACACGCTGGCACCCGCCCACTTGTGCATGCCCCTGCCAGAGGGGTTCCCGTTTGTAGACGCGGCCGCCTTCATCATGATTTACGCCACCTCGCACCACGCGCTAATAGACCGCGCGCAGCTCAAGGCCGGAGAAACCGTGCTGGTGCTGGGCGCAGCGGGCGGCGTGGGCACCTCGGCCATTCAGATTGCCAAGGCAGCCGGTGCGCGCGTGATTGCCGCTGCCTCGACCGACGAAAAATGTGCGCTGTGTAAAACCATTGGCGCCGATGCCACCATCAACTACAGCACTGAGAACCTGCGCGAAGCGGTCAAAGCGCTGACCGAGGGCAAAGGGCCAGACGTTATTTATGACCCCGTAGGCGGCGACTATTCCGAGCAGGCCTTCCGCTCCATTGGGTGGCGCGGGCGCTACCTGGTGGTGGGCTTTGCGGCCGGCCCCATTCCGTCGCTGCCGCTGAACCTGGCCCTGCTCAAAGGGGCCTCCATCGTGGGCGTTTTCTGGGGCGACTTTGCCAAGCGCGAACCCAAGGCCAACGCCGCCATGATGGGCGAACTGGCGCGCATGTATGGCCAGGGAAAGATCAAACCCGTGATTGACGCCACGCTGCCCATGTCCGAACTCAAAGCCGCCTTCGCCCACATGGGGTCACGCAGCGTCAAGGGCAAACTTGTTTTGGTGAACTAAGGCCTAAACCCTAAAAACTGAAGACGACGCCAGCAGCCGGCTCAGCCAAGTAACTTCAGGCTGGCCGCCACATCGCGGTCAAACTGTGCCATGGCGGTGTCGGTCAGTGCATCGCCGGCCCAGGCGGCCAAACTGGCTGGCGGCAAAGTCACTGCCGCCGCACCACAGGCCATCAAACGCGACAGCACATCGGGGCTCTTGATGCTGGCCGCCAGCAAAGCGGGTCCGTCGGCCTGCACCGCCACGCAGGCCTGCATCAGCGGCCAGACATCGCGCCCATCGGCCACCAAGCGCCCCACATAAGGGGCCACATACTGCACTTTCAGGGACTGAGCCCACAACAATTGCACCGGGTTGGACAAGCCCGTCAACAAAACAGCCTGCCCAGATTGCTGAACCGCCTGAATACAGGGCAACCAGTCGGGATGACACGGCAGCTTGATCGTCAATGCCACCTTCGCCCTGGCAGCCGCCTCTTGCAGCGGGGTCAGCCACTGCTGCGCTTGGCCCACGCCGTTGGAAGGCAGTTGCAGCATCAACGCCGCCATGCCGTGCGCACCGGCGGCCTCGACCAGTTGCAAATAGGTGGACAGGGTCACCGGCAAACCGGCCTGAAGCACCAGACTGGGGTTGGTGGTCACACCGGCTACCGCAGGGCAGCCCGCCGGCAGGATCCAAGTGCTGACCTGGGCTGAATCGAGAAAGACTTTCATGCAATATCTTGCTTCAGGAAAATTTCCTTGACCGGAAAAAACTGTTTGTGCAACGGCAGCAAAGACCCCCCCAGCGCACGGGCATGGGCACCAATCTGCCCGGCCATCACGCTGGGGGCGTGCAACCCTTCCAGGTTGTAGTGCTGCAAGTTGGCGCGGGTGGCCTCAATCAAGGCCTTAATCAAGGAGCGGCCCAAAGAACCGTCAATCACCACGGCATCCAGGTCCATCAACGCTGCGGCACTGGCCACCGTCATGGCCAGCGCACGGCTAGCTTGCGCCAACCAGGGCGTGGTGAAAGCGGCATAAGCCACGTCCATGATGACGTCCTGGTGCACCAAGAGCGGGTCGAAACCCGCTTGCTCCAGCGCCTGCTCCAGTTGCCAGCCCGAGGCCAGTTGCAGCAACTGCGGCGGCTTGCTCGCCTCTTGCCCCATGCCAATAGGCATGGAACCAATGGCACCGGCATTACCCCGCGTACCTTGCATGATGTGGCCCGCCAGCACCACGCCGCCGCCCACAAAAGTACCCACAAAAACGTACAGATAACTGTTCACGTTGCGGCCATGACCTTGCAGCATCTCGGCCATACAAGCCGCTGTGGTGTCTTTGGCAAACTCCACCGGTAACTCGCTCAGGGCTTGCACCGCAGCGGGCAAATCGATGCTTTCCCAGCGCTGCAGCACCAGCGCCGCGTCATCACCCAACAAATCGGCCCATTTATGCATGGACAATGGCGCGGTCAGGCCGATGCCCACGGTGCGCGCCCAGGCCTGTTCGCCCAGGAGTTCTCGCATCTTCGTCAACCCTTGTTTTATGTAGGGCAACACCACCTCGGGGTCCGGGTAGGGGTAATGAAAGTCCAGTCGGTGGCGGGGTTGGCCCAAAAAATCAGATACCAGTACCTCCAGGCTGCGCCGCCCCACTTGTAAACCCAAGCTAAAAGCCCCCTCGGGGTTCAAAGACATAGGCACCGAAGGCTGACCAATTTTTCCGCGTACGCGGTCCTGTTTCAACAGGAGGCCGTCAGCCTCTAGCCGGCTGACGATGATGGCCACCGTTTGCGTTGAGAGCTGGGTCAGGCGCGCCAGATCAGCCTTGGCTATGGCGCCGTGGTGGCGAATGGCCTGCAACACAATGCGCTCGTTGAATTGGCGCATGCCATTGTGGTTGGAGCCGCGCATCATGCGCGGGTCACGGACAAAAGCGGGCGTGGCGTTCA
>JBIKZP010000465.1:0-2721 GCA_044354655.1 Rhodoferax sp.
CTTTGCGCCAACTCGGCTGCGGTGTGCGGCAAAGTGGGCACACGGTGGTCATTGACGGCTTGGGTGGCCAGTTGCCGCCCCTCAAAGCCGATCTTTTTATGGGCAACGCCGGCACGGCCATTCGTCCGCTCACCGCGGCGCTGGCCGTGCTGGGTGGCGACTTTGAACTGCGCGGCGTGCCGCGCATGCATGAACGCCCCATTGGCGACCTGGTAGATGCCTTGCGCCAGTTGGGCTGCCAGATTGATTACCTCGGTCATGACGGCTACCCGCCGCTGCACATTGGTCAACCCCACTTGCGCCTGGACGCGCCCATTCGGGTGCGGGGCGATGTCTCCAGCCAGTTTCTGACCGCCCTGTTGATGGCACTGCCCCTGGTGGCCACGCAAGACATCGTGATTGAGGTGGTGGGCGAGCTGATCTCCCGGCCCTACATTCACATTACCCTGGAGCTGCTGGCACGCTTTGGCATTCAAGTGCAGCGCCAGGACTGGCAGCGTTTCACTATTCCGGCGGGCAGCCAGTTCAAGTCGCCCGGCACCCTGCACGTGGAGGCCGACGCCTCCTCCGCCAGCTATTTCATCGCCTTGGGCGCGCTGGCAACGGCCGCCACCGGCCAGCCAGGCCTGCGCATTGAAGGCGTGGGCGCAGACTCCATTCAAGGCGACATCCGTTTCATCGAAGCCGCGCAAATGATGGGCGCCCAAGTCAAAAGCGGGCCCAACTGGCTTGAAATTTCCCGTGGCCAATGGCCGCTAAAAGCCATCGACCTGGACTGCAACCACATCCCCGATGCCGCCATGACGTTGGCGGTGATGGCCTTGTATGCCCAGGGCACCACCACCCTGCGCAACATTGCCAGTTGGCGCGTGAAAGAAACCGACCGACTGGCCGCCATGGCCTGCGAGCTGCGCAAACTCGGCGCTACCGTGGAAGAAGGGCCAGATTTCATCCGCGTCACGCCACCCGCCAGCGCCGCCGACTGGCAAGCCGCCAGCATCCACACCTATGACGACCACCGCATGGCCATGTGCTTTTCGCTGGCCGCCTTCAACCCCGCCGGTCTGCCCGTGCGCATTGAAGATCCCAAGTGCGTGGCCAAAACCTATCCCGACTACTTTGAGGCGCTGTTCTCGCTGGTACAGGCCGCACCCAACGCCATGCCTGTCATCTGCGTCGACGGCCCCACCGCCTCGGGCAAGGGCACCCTGGCCGCCGCGCTGGCCCAGCGCCTGGGCTACCACCTGCTCGACTCCGGCTCGCTGTACCGCATCACCGCCCTGGCTGCGCTGCAACAAGGCCTAGCACTTGATACCCACCATGAGCCCGCCATTGCCACCCTGGTGCCCACCTTATCCATCCGCTTTGTGGGTGAACAGGTGCTGCTCAACGGCCACGACGTGAGCGACGCCATTCGCACCGAAGAGGCGGGCATGAACGCCTCCAAGGTGTCGGCACTGCCGCAGGTTCGCACGGCCCTGCTGGCGCTGCAACACAGCTTTCGCCAGCTCCCCGGTCTGGTGGCCGATGGGCGCGATATGGGAACGGTTATCTTCCCGCAAGCACCGCTCAAGGTATTTTTGACGGCAGGTGCCGCGCAACGGGCGCAAAGACGCCATAAACAATTGATTTCAAAGGGTATTTCGGCTACACTCGCCGCTCTTCGCGCTGACTTGGAAGCCCGCGACGCCCGTGATTCAAACCGCAGCGTCGCCCCTCTGACGCCAGCGCAAGATGCCCGGTTGCTAGACAACTCAGATCTGACGATTGAACAATCGATAGATCTGGTGTTGAACTGGTGGCAGGGTACGCAGCCGTTCAACGCAAGCTGAAACGGCGCAACAAGTCAAAAGCAACTTTGTTTTTGCAACCGGTCCACACCAGTCTTCTCGCGCTGCACCTGGCGCACTGCTGATGTGGTTCAACAAACGAACCCGCGGGTAACACCGCAAATTACCATGCGGTTAACGCCGCATCTACAACATGTCTGAATCTTTTGCCGCCCTATTTGAAGAATCCCTGACGCGCACAGAAATGCGCACAGGTGAAGTGATCACTGCTGAAGTGATTCGTATCGAGCACAGCTTTGTGGTGGTTAACGCCGGCCTCAAGTCTGAAGCCTACGTGCCAATCGAAGAATTCAAAAGTGACAAGGGCGAAATCGAAGTCCAAGTAGGTGACTTCGTGTCGGTGGCCATTGGGTCCATCGAAAACGGTTACGGCGACACTATCCTGTCGCGTGACACCGCCAAGCGTCTGGCTTCCTGGATGAGCCTGGAAAAAGCCCTGGAAACCGGCGAATTCGTCACCGGCACCACCAGCGGCAAAGTCAAGGGTGGCCTGACCGTGTTGGTCAACGGCATCCGGGCCTTCCTGCCCGGTTCACTGGTTGATACACGTCCTACCAAAGACCTGTCTCCGTACGAGAACAAGACCCTGGAATTCAAGGTCATCAAGCTCGACCGCAAGCGCAACAACGTCGTGCTGTCACGCCGTGCTGTGGTGGAAGCCTCCATGGGTGAAGAGCGCGCCAAACTGATGCAGACCCTCAAAGAAGGTTCTGTGGTGCATGGCGTGGTCAAGAACATCACCGAATACGGTGCATTCGTGGACCTCGGCGGTATCGACGGCCTGCTGCACATCACCGACATGGCCTGGCGCCGTGTTCGCCACCCTTCGGAAGTGGTCACAGCCGGTCAGGAAATCACCGCCAAGATCCTC
>JBIKZP010000464.1:0-2721 GCA_044354655.1 Rhodoferax sp.
CCATGAAGTTCTTTTGAACATCAGCAGCCTGGCCTTCAAAAGCTTTGCTCAGTTCAGCGGTAGAACCGGTAGCGATGTCATACAGGTGACGGCTGTAAGCAGCAGTTTTCTCAGCCAAAGGCTGCAGAACACCAGATTGCAGAGCCAGCATTTCTTGTGCGTCTTTCACGCTCAGGAGGGCCTTGGCGTGTTGGCCGGACTCAGCCAGAGCGGCTTTGGAAGCGGTCAGGTTCAGTTCAACAATCTTCTCAACGCCTTCAAAGGCTTTGGAAGTCAGGCCCATCAGGGTCTCAACGTTTGCTTTGTGGGAAGCCATGATTTGTTCGACGGTCAGCATATTAATTCTCCAGAAGATAAAGTTAAAAAATCAGTATCTGCCCCGTAACCCAGCCTTGGCTTGGTATATGTTGCAGTGCAGCATGAATCGAATTATAGGGTTAACCCAGGCCGTGGCAAGCGATTTTTGTTGCGTTGCAGCATTTTAGATGGGCTTATCTAGAAACTGAAAAGAACGCTGGTTTGACACAGGGGAGTCACGCCAGCATGCAAGATGGGCGGTGCCTTCAACCTTGCCCGCCACAATAGGACCATGCAAGCGTATTACTCTGATCAGTTCGTGCTTCCTCTGCCTTCAGGGCACAGATTCCCCATGGCCAAGTACGCCATGCTGAGGGAGCAGTTGTCTTCCAAATACCCCCAAGTTCAGTTCATGCCGGCCCCGGCCGCCACCGATGGCGAATTGGCGTTGGCGCATAGCCCTGCCTATGTGAGCGCCATTGCGGCGGGTACCTTGAGCCCGGCTGCGCAGAAAGAAATCGGGTTTCCCTGGAGCCTGGCCATGGTGGAGCGCGCCCGGCGTTCGGTAGGCGCCACGGTGGGGGCTGTACGCGCAGCCATGATCGATGGCGTGGCCGCCAATTTGGCCGGTGGCACCCACCACGCCTATGCCGACAAAGGCGGTGGTTTTTGTGTCTTCAATGACGTGGCCGTGGCGGCCCGTCTGGTGCAAGCCGAGTGGGCGCGTCCTGCTGCGTTTGGCTATTTGTCCCGTCCGCCGGGCGCACACCACCGGGCGCTCCAAGTGGCGGTTATCGACCTGGATGTGCACCAGGGCAACGGCACTGCCCACCTGTTTGCCCGGGACGACAGTGTTTTCACCTTGTCGCTGCATGGCGAAAAAAATTTCCCCTTCAACAAAGAGTGCAGCGACCTTGATGTGGCCCTGCCTGACGGCTGCGGCGACGCCGACTACCTGGCTGCGCTAGAGCTGGCTTTAGACGAAATGAGCCACCGCTTTCAGCCGGACCTGGTGATTTACCTGGCTGGGGCCGACCCCTTTGAGGGCGACCGATTGGGACGGCTCAAACTCAGCTTTGACGGGTTGGAAGCCCGCGACCGGCGCGTGTTTGACTGGTGTTTTAGCCGTCGCCTGCCGCTGGCTTTTGTCATGGCGGGTGGTTACGGCGTACAAATCGAGCAAACCGTCCAGGTGCAACTCACCACCTACCGCGTGGCGCTGGACTACTGGCAGCGTTGGCAGTCGCATCGCCCTGAGGGTTAAGCTTAGAAATGACGCCGCGCCACGCTGGCAAAATCAGTCCTTATGCGTGATGCCAGCCCAACCCCTCCTTCGCCTGCCCACAACCTACGCCCCCAGCCGGGTACGCGCAGCGACTACGCCGTGTTTCGCACCATTGGCACCCGCTGGATGGACAACGACGCCTACGGGCACGTCAACAACGTGGTGTATTACAGCTGGTTTGACACCGCCGTCAACGCCTACCTGATAGAGCAGGGCGTGCTTGACATTCACCAGGGTGCCACCATTGGTCTGGTGATTGAAACCCAGTGCAACTATTTTTCTCCCTTGGCCTTTCCGCAAACCATAGACGCCGGCATCCGCGTCAGCCGCCTGGGCAGCAGCAGCGTGCGCTATGAAGTCGGCCTGTTCGCGCAAGGTCAGCCCCTCACCGCTGCCAAAGGTCACTTTGTGCATGTCTATGTCGATAAAGCCAACCGCCGCCCGGTGGCCTTGCCTTTGCCCCTTAAAACTGTTCTGGAGACACTGCTTTGAACCCTGTTACCCATGCCCACACTGCCCAGGCTGATTGCGTAGACGCTGCCATCACCTCCCGTATGTCGACCCGCGCCTTCACGCAGGCCCCAGTTTCGCGTGCAGTCTTGACCGAGTTGATGCAAGTCGCCAGTCGCGCACCCTCAGGCACCAACACCCAGCCCTGGAAGGTTTACATACTCCAAGGCGCCAGCCGCGACACCTTGGTAGACAAAGTCTGTGCTGCCCATGACGCCATCCGCGCCAACCCGGAGCTGGCCGCCAACTACAAGGAGGCTTACGACTACTACCCCGAGAAATGGGTCAGTCCCTACCTCGAGCGGCGCCGTGAAAACGGCTGGGGCCTTTACGGTTTGCTGGGCATCGGCAAAGCCGACCGCGACAAAATGCACACGCAACACCAGCGCAACTACCGCTTTTTTGACGCCCCCGTGGGCCTGATGTTCACCATCGACCGCGCGATGGGGCGCGGCTCCTTGCTCGACTACGGCATGTTCTTGCAGAACATCATGGTCGCGGCACGCGGGCGTGATTTGCACACCTGCCCGCAGGCGGCCTGGAACAGCTTTGCCAACATCATCCTGCCGCACCTGGGTGCTGGGCCTGATGAAATGCTGGTCTGCGGCATGGCGCTGGGCTATGCCGAC
>JBIKZP010000466.1:0-2719 GCA_044354655.1 Rhodoferax sp.
TTGTCAAACAAGTCGGTCATGGTGCAAGGTTCTTTCAAAAATGAGGGGAATGAAGCCGGGGCTGGCGTGAGAAATCATCGGCCAAAGGGGGCGCAGTTTTTCAGCGTTCTGGGCGGCAAGCCAAGCTGTTTTGCAGGTTTCTTGCGTGCCAGCACGAGGCCCTGGCCAATTTGCGACACTAGTCCCCCTGCGGCCCCAAGCCGCTGACTTTGATTTACCGGATCCCATTCATGCTTACTACTCTCAGGGCGCGCGAGGCGGCCATGCCCTTCATCATGCTCACCGTGCTCATTGACATGCTGGCTATTGGCCTGATCATTCCGGTCTTGCCGGTGCTGGTGGGCAGCTTTTCCAGCAGCCCGGCCGATCAGGTCTACTGGTACGGCGTGGTGTCGATCACGTTTGGCCTGGCCAACTTTCTCGCCTCGCCGGTGCTGGGCGCTTTGTCCGACCGGTTTGGTCGCCGCCCCGTGCTGTTGCTGGGTTTTCTGGGCTTGTCGGTGAGCTTTTTCGGCACGGCGCTGACCACCTCGCTGTGGGGCTTGATTGCCGTGCGCATGCTGGGCGGCGCCATGCAGGCCAATGCCGCGATTGCCAACGCCTATGTGGCCGACATCACTGAGCCTGAAAAGCGCGCCAAGCGCTTTGGCTTGCTGGGCGCCATGATGGGTCTGGGCTTCATCATCGGCCCCGTGATGGGCGGCTTGCTCGGTGCCATCAACCTGCACCTGCCCTTCTTTGCCGCCGGAGCCCTGGCCACGGCCAACCTGCTGTACGGCTATTTGGTCTTGCCCGAATCTTTGCCGCCGGCCAAGCGCAAAGCGTTCAGCTGGCGTGCAGCCAACCCGGTCACCTCTTTGCGCAAGTTGTCGCAGCTCAAGGGCGTGGGACCGCTGGTTGGCGTGGTGACGTTCAGCGGATTAGCGCAGTTTGTGCTGTACACCAGCTGGGTGCTTTACACCACCTTCAAGTTTGGCTGGGGCCCCATGGAGAACGGCTGGTCGCTGGCTGCGGTGGGCGTGGTGTCGGTGGTGGTACAGGGCTTTTTGATGGGACGCCTGCTCAAGCGTTTTCCACCGCAACGCCTGGCCATCATGGGCCTGGTCTCCTCGGCGCTGGCCTATGCCCTCTGGGGCGCCGCCTCTGAGGGCTGGATGATGTTTGCCGTCATCGGTGTGAATCTGCTGGGTGGCACCGTGGCCGCCTCGGTGCAAAGTCTTATCTCAGCAGCCGCCGACAACCGCAGCCAGGGCGAAACGCTGGGTGCCGTGAACTCCCTCACCAGCCTGACCGCCGTTTTTGCGCCCATGCTGGCCACCCCCTTGCTGGGCATGGTGTCGCATTTGCCCAAGGGCGACTGGCGCATTGGCGCACCGTTCTACTTTTGCGCACTGTTGCAGGTGGGCGCCCTGTTCCTGGCGGTGCAGTACTTTCGCAAGCACCAGCGGCAGGCCGCCTGAAAAATTGAGCAGGCGCAAAGCCTCTGCGCACGAAGCCACCACACTGGGTCCTTCAACTTGGAAGGACTTCATCATGCAAATTCGTACCCCGCTGATCGCCGCCATGACGGCCCTGGCTTTACTCGGCACGGCGGGCTGTGCCGTCACCCGGGGCCAGGAAACAGTGGGCGCCTATGTGGATGACGCCACCATCACCACCAAAATCAAGGCACGTTTTGTCGACAACAAAGACGTAGACGCCAGCGCCATCAGCGTGGAAACGCTCAACGGCACGGTCATGTTGTCGGGCTTTGCCAAGAACTTGACGGAAAAAAACATGGCCGAAAAGCTTGCACGCGAAGTCAGCGGCGTCAAGCAAGTTAAAAACGAAATTGCCATTCGGCCTTGATGGCCCAGTGGCGCTGACGCCAACGGCGTAACACCCGGCACGCTTTAGGTCGACCAGATGCGCGGTGGCACCGCGTCGAGCGCCCAGAAGTGCTGGCGCCACACGGCCCACACACGGCGCAGTAAATCGGCAGCAGGCTCCACCACGGGCGCCAGCACCCGCAGCACCATCACTTGCGCGTTGGGGCAACTCACGCCTGCGGTATCACGCAAGACGTGGGCATCCATGACTTCACGCGCCAGGTCCAGAGCGCGCTCGCGGCGCTGGCGGTCGAGTTTGCTGCCGGTTACAAAAAACAGCGAAGCCAAACAGCGCTGCCCGGCCAGACCGGCGGCGCTTTGCATCAGCAAGTGATCGTCGGCCGCTATGCGCCCGCGCTCCAACCAGATGCCGGGAACTTCCAGGTGCTGCAAAAAGCTGCCCTGCTCAAATGGCAAACCGGCATGGGGCAGACCCAAAGCAGTCATGTCCCAACCTAACAACTCACAGTCCGGTTCGAGTTCAAGCCGCAGGTGGTTTTCTGCCAGGCACTGGTTGTAGCAAAGCGCTTCCTGCGGGAGCCATTCCAGCCGGGCCTGGTCACGCAGGGTGATGCGGGTGCGTTGCAGGGCAGGTTCGTCTGCCGATCGGTAAAACCGCGTCGCCCCCGGTGTGGTGACCAGGCCGTGCGCCGTACCGCTGGCCGTGATGTTGAGTTCCAGCGTGTCGCCCCCCACCAAGCCACCCGGCGGATGCACCAGCACGTTGTGGCACACCGCATCCCCTTCGGGGTAGAGACTTTGCAAAATGCGCAGCGGGCCGGTGTGGCTGTGACGCGCGACCGTTCGGTCAGATTCGAAACGGTAGTCGAGTTGAAGTTGGGCGTGCCAGG
>JBIKZP010000074.1:0-8287 GCA_044354655.1 Rhodoferax sp.
ACAAAGCAACTACGCCGTCACCGGCCTGTATTTTTACGACAACCAAGTGGTCGACATCGCCAAGTCCATAAAGCCCAGCGCCCGGGGCGAGCTGGAAATTACCACCGTCAACCAGACCTACCTGGAGCAAGGCTCGCTCAATGTGCAAATCATGCAGCGCGGCTACGCCTGGCTTGACACCGGCACCTTTGACAGCCTGCTCGAAGCCAGCCAGTTCATCGCCACCATCGAGCGCCGCCAGGGCCTTAAAGTAGCCTGCGTTGAAGAAATTGCCTGGCGCCAAGGCTTTATCAACGACGCCCAACTGCAAGCCTTAGCCCAGCCGCTGGCCAAAAATGGCTACGGCCAGTATTTACAGCGCCTGCTGAAAGAAGCCCGCTAAAACAATCCTCTTTCAACGCTTTTTCAACCCTGTGTCATGAACATCATCCCCACCGCTATTTCTGAAGTCTTGATCATCGAGCCCCGTGTTTTCGGCGACGCGCGCGGTTTCTTTTTTGAGAGCTTCAACCAGCAAGCGTTTCAAGCGGCCACCGGGCTGAATGTGCAGTTTGTGCAAGACAACCATTCACGCTCTGCCAAGGGCGTGTTGCGAGGCCTGCATTACCAAATTGAGCAGCCCCAGGGCAAGCTGGTGCGCGTGGTGCGCGGGGCGGTGTTTGATGTGGCGGTAGACCTGCGGCAGTCTTCCCCCACTTTTGGGCAGTGGGTGGGCGTGGAGCTGACCGAGCACAACCACCGCCAGCTGTGGGTGCCTGCCGGCTTTGCCCATGGGTTTTTAACCCTGAGCGATTCGGCCGACTTTTTGTACAAAACCACCGATTACTACGCCCCCGCCTTTGAGCGCTGCATCGCCTGGAACGACCCCACCTTGGCGGTTGACTGGCCGCTGGATGGCGCACAGCCACTGGTCTCGGCCAAAGACCAGCAGGGTTTGGCTTGGCAGGCTGCCGTTACCTTTAATTAGCCAAGCCCCCTGGCTGAAGGCACGCCAGTATTCAGGCTTGGCGTGTAAGGAAAGAGGTGAGTCGCCTACCTATAATTGAAAAATTTAAAATTTCAAAGTGTGCGACAAATGGAAATTGAAAAAGAAGCGATAAGCCTGATGGATCTGATGATCGTCATGGCAGAGAACATCAAACTGCTGGTGATAGGCCCTGTGCTTGCTGGCTTGGTGGCGCTGGGTGTAGGGTTTGTTATGGACAAGAGCTATACCAGCGAGGCCATTCTTACTTTCACTGCGCCCGCGCCTGCCCAAGCGGTCACCATGATGACCTCGCCCCTGGTGCTTGACCCTGTCATTCGTAACCTGAACCTGGCACTGGCCCAGGGCCTTACCCCTGAAGCCGCCCGTAAGGCATTGGCTATGCAAATTAAAGCCACCGTAGGAAAAGATGGCCTGGTGCGACTGAAAGCTACTGCCAAGTCCCCTCTGGAAGCGCAAAACCTGTCCAACGCGGTCATTGATGCCTGGCTTAAAACCACCTTGCCCATGCCGCAAGACCGGGCCGATCTGGAAAAACGTCTGAGTTACGCCCAAACCTCTCTGGCTGCAGTACGTGGCTTGCTGGCCCGTTTAACAGCCGAAGGCACAGCCAACTTGGCCAAACCCTTAACCCGGGGTGAGGCGGGCGTCAGCCTCATTGCGGTAGGCGAGTTACAAGCCCGCTACCTTGCCGAGGTGTTGAGCATCCCCAGAGCCCTGCAAGGTCTGACGCGGGATGTGGTGGTGCAACCGCCCACCTTGCCGATTGACGCCGTGGCGCCCAAAAAGAGTCTGATGGCCGTACTGGCTGCCCTGGGCACGGGTTTTGCCCTGTTGCTCTGGGTGTTTGCGCGTAAAGCCTGGATGGGTGCATCTCAAGACCCGTTGGCGGCAGGCAAACAGTCGCGGTTCAAAAAGGCGCTGGGCTTTACCAGCTGAACAGGCGTCGAAGTTGCCCTCTAATGCGAAATAAAGCGGGTGTTAACATGTGTTCATCGTGTGAACGCATGATGAGCATCTGATCTACACACCCTAAAACGACTTGTTGCCCAGAAATGTCAGAAACCCCCGTCATGGAGCAAGAAACCTACCTCCGGGCATTACGCCTGCTAGAGGTGGCACCTCAGCTCAACCAACGCGCCCTAGCGCTTGAACTGGGCATGAGCCTGGGCAAAACCAACTACTGTCTGAAAGCCTTAGTGCAACGAGGCTGGGTGACTGCAGAGCGCTTTCACAACAGCCAACGCAAATTGGCGTATGCCTACCTGCTAACCCCAGCGGGCATTGCTGAGAAGTCGGTGCTGGCGGCGCGGTTTTTAAAGCGCAAGATGGACGAGTACGAAGCCCTTAGGTCAGAAATTGACCGCTTGCAACAAGAGGCAGTATGGGAAGCTAAGCTCGCACAGGGCTCAAATCAGTTCTCAACGCAAGCGCCGCACCCTGCCGCTTTATCTATTTCTCCCCATCCAGCCTCCGCAGTCCTATGAGTACCGTCACCCCCGTCATTCTTTGCGGCGGCTCCGGCACGCGGCTGTGGCCGCTTAGCCGCAAGAGCTTTCCCAAGCAATTTGTGCCGCTCATTGGCAACAAGAGCCTGTTGCAACTGACCTTGGAGCGGGTGGCGCTCTTAAGCCGCAACGTCATTTGCGTGGCCTCAGACGAGCACCGCTTTTTGGTGGCCGAGGCGCTGCAGGCCGCCAAGGTTCAGGGCACGGTTCTGCTGGAGCCCGCAGCGCGCAACACCGCTGCCGCCATGGCACTTGCAGCGTTGTCGGCAAAGCCAGACAACCTGCTGCTGTTTTGCCCCTCAGACCACCACATTCCTGATGCCGCCGCCTTTGCCCAGGTGGTGCAGCAAGGCGTCACCGCCGCGCAGGCGGGCGCCATCGTCACTTTTGGCATATCGCCCACCTTTCCGAGCACCGCTTACGGCTACATTCGCCAGGGCAGTGCCCGTCCAGACGGCGCCTTTGCTGTTGACGGCTTTACAGAAAAGCCCGCACAAGCCAAGGCCGAGGCCTTGCTGCTGTCAGGCACCGCGCTATGGAATGCTGGCATCTTCTTGTGCTCGGCCCAAACGCTGTTGAGCGCCTTGGGGCAACACGCCCCTGATATTTTGACAGCGTGTGAACAAGCCATGGCCGCTGCCACGCAAGACGGCAGCTTTGTGAGGCCACAAGCGAAAGCCTTTGAAGCCTGCCGCTCAGACAGCATCGACTACGCCGTCATGGAGCACCACGCCAACGTGGCCATGCTGCCCTTTGCCAGCGCCTGGAGCGACGTCGGTAGCTGGAACGCCGTGGCAGACCTCACCCCCGCAGATGGCCAAGGCAACCGCATCCACGGCCAAGGCCTGGCGCTGCACGCTAGCAACACCTTTGTGCACGCCCCGCACCGCCCGGTGGTGGCCTTGGGCACGCAAGACCTGCTCATCATCGACACCCCCGACGCCCTGCTGGTAGCCGCCAGCAGCCACGTGGAGCAGGTGAAGCAAGTGGTGGCGCGCCTGGACGCCGACAACATTGTGCAGTCGGTACAGCACCGCAAAGTAGCCCGCCCCTGGGGCGCCTACGACAGCGTGGATGTAGGCGAGCGCCACCAGGTCAAGCGCATCACCGTGCGCCCCGGCGCCAAGCTAAGCCTGCAAATGCACCACCACCGCGCCGAGCACTGGATTGTGGTCAAAGGCACCGCCCTGGTGACCAAGGGCGACGAGCAACTGTTGCTGACAGAAAACCAGAGCACTTACATCCCCCTGGGCGTGACGCATCGGTTGGAAAACCCGGGCAAGACTGACCTGGAGCTGATCGAAGTCCAGTCGGGTAGCTACTTGGGTGAGGATGATATTGTGCGGTTTGAGGATACCTATGGAAGAGGTTGAGGCCGTGCATAAAATTTACGTCGCAGGCCACCGAGGCATGGTCGGCAGTGCCATTGTGCGTACCCTGGAGCAGCAGGGTCAGACCAACTTCGTCGCAAGAACCCACGACGAGTTAGACCTCACCAACCAAGCCGCCGTACAAGTTTTTTTTGAAAAAGAAAAGCCCACCCAGGTCTACCTGGCCGCAGCCAAAGTTGGCGGCATCCACGCCAACAACACCTACCCGGCCGAGTTCATCTACCAAAACTTGATGGTGCAGGCCAACGTCATTGAAGCGGCTTTTCGTAATGGCGTTCAAAAGCTGCTGTTCTTAGGCTCGAGTTGCATCTACCCCCGCATGGCGCAGCAGCCCATGGCCGAAGACGCCTTGCTGACCGGCCCCTTAGAGCCCACCAACGAGACCTACGCCATTGCAAAAATTGCCGGCATCAAGCTGTGTGAAAGCTACAACCGCCAGTATGGCGAGAGCCACGGGGTTGACTACCGCAGTGTCATGCCCACCAACCTGTACGGCCCTGGTGACAACTACCACCCCGAAAACAGCCACGTCATCCCTGCGCTGATTCGCCGTTTTCATGAAGCCAAGATGAGCCACGCCCCCAGCGTGACCATTTGGGGCAGCGGCACTCCCAAGCGCGAGTTTTTGTATGTAGACGACATGGCGAGCGCCAGCGTTTTTGTCATGAACCTCCCCAAAGCCACGCTGGACGCCCACACCCTGCCCATGCAAAGTCACATCAATGTGGACTTTGGTGAAGACATCACCATCGCCGAAGTGGCGCAGGCAGTCAGCCACGCCGTGGGCTACACAGGCCGCATCGAGCTAGACACCACAAAGCCCGACGGTGCCCCGCGCAAGCTCATGGACAGCAGCCGCCTGAACAAACTTGGCTGGCACGCCAAGGTCAATTTAGAACAAGGCCTGGCCCAAGCCTACCAAGGCTTCCTGTCTTCGTAGGAGCGGCGCCCCCGCCGCGAATGAACCCAGCATAAACACACCACAAATCATGACACAACAAAAAACCGGCCTCATCACCGGTATCACCGGCCAAGACGGCTCTTACCTGGCAGAGTTCCTATTGGAAAAAGGCTACATCGTCCACGGCATCAAGCGCCGGGGCGAAACCTTTGTCACCCGCAAAATACCCCGTGGCCTGGCCAACATCAGCCCCCCTACTTCCGTCCCACCGAAGTTGCTTCCCTGCTCGGCGACTCTGCCAAAGCCAAAGAGAAACTCGGCTGGGTGCCAGAAGTAACGCTCGATAACTGGTGCTGGAGATGGTTGCAACCGATCTGGCTGATGCGAAAAAACATACCCTGCTCAAACAGCATGGCTATCAGGTTAACGTGAGTGTGGAGTAATTAAATGAAAACCCCCTTTATCCACGCCCTGGCGGACGTCCAATCCACCACCATCGGCGCAGGCACGCGCATTTGGCAGTTTGTCGTGGTGCTGGCCGGTGCCAAGATTGGGCAAGACTGCAACGTCTGCTCGCACTGCCTGATCGAGAACGACGTCATCATTGGCGACCGCGTCACCGTCAAGAGTGGCGTGCAGTTGTGGGACGGTTTGCGTGTGGGTGACGATGTTTGTATTGGCCCCAACGTGACCTTTACCAACGACAAGTCCCCGCGCAGCAAGCAGTATCCCCAGCACTTTGCCAATACCGTCGTTATGGCCGGGGCATCTATCGGGGGGGGGGCGGTGCTACTTCCGGGTATAACGATTGGCGCGCGCGCCATGGTGGGGGCCGGTGCAGTGGTAACACGTTCAGTGCCGGACGGAGCCACCGTTGTCGGCAATCCAGCACGCATCGTAGGATTGGTGGGGCGCGATCATGAACCCGGCACCGTGGCCGACGATACGAAAGGCGCAACGCGTCATGGGTAAGACGCTGACGTTCAGGGATGCCGATGTGGATGATGCAGCTTTTATCCTATCGCTTCGTAACGACGAAAAGAAGTCGGCATATCTCAGTGCCGTGTCGACGGATATAAGCGCCCAGCAGGCATGGCTTGAAGGCTACGCAAGTGCGACAGACCAAGCGTACTTCATCATTGAGTGTCAAGACGAACCCATTGGAACAATCCGCCTTTACGATGCTCAGGAGGACAGTTTTTGCTGGGGGTCGTGGATTTTGAAAGACGGCGGGCCGTCGCACGCAGCAATTGAATCAGCGCTGATGGTGTATGCCTATGCAGTTGACTATCTTGGTTTCAAGCGTGCGCACTTCACGGTACATAAGGGTAATCAGAGAGTTTGGGAGTTTCACGAGCGCTTTGGTGCGCAACGTGTTGATGAGGCTGAGGGTGAGTACCTTTATTCAGTTTCTTCGACGGCGATTGAGCAATCAAGGATCAAATATGCCAAGTTCCTGGCTGGCAGCGTTGCAGTCCCGAATGGGCTTAACAAATGAAGAGTAAAAGCATGTTCACAAATAATCATCAAACTACGGTAATTGAAGCTGGTGCTAATGTAGCAAGCACGGCGACATTGGGCTGTTTTGTGCAGGTATGCAGCGATGCGAGCATCGAAAATGATGCCATCGTTGAGGGGCTGGTCATCGTGCCGTCGAATGTCCATATCGATGCGTATGCACGCATCGGGTGTGGCGTCTGCTTTGTGACACCAACTACTAAGGCAAAACCGACAGTCATCGGCAAGGGTGCCACCATTGGTGCGCACGCCATCATTCAAGCTGGTGTGTCCATTGGTGAAGGGGCTGTCATTGCACCGGGCACCGTAGTGCAACGGTCTATTCCAAGTATGGCAATTGTCGAGGGCTCGCCGGCCAGAATTGTCGGGTACGTGGGGGCGAACCTTGATGCGGTGATATCAGGCGGTCCGCTTAATGATGAATCAATTAAAGATTCAAGTGTGCACGGCGTGCGACTACATCGCATGCCTCGCGTCGTCGACATTCGCGGCAATCTGACCGTTGGTGAGTTTGATCGCAACATACCTTTTCAGCCGAAACGCTATTTCATTGTGTTTGACGTGCCCAGCATGGAAACCCGTGGCGAACACGCGCACCGTGAGTGTCATCAATTCCTGATTTGCGTACGTGGCAGTTGTGCCGTGGTGGCCGACGACGGCGTTCATCGCCAGGAGTTCTTGCTCGACAGGCCGGATGTTGGCATTCACCTGCCGCCCATGGTCTGGGGAATTCAGTACAAGTATTCGGCGGATGCCGTGCTGCTGGTCTATGCATCGCATTACTACGACAACTTAGATTACATCCGCAACTACGCAGAATTTCGCCAACTGGTAGGAGCCGCAGAATGATCCCGTTTCTTGATTTAAAAGCCATCAACCAACAACACCGTCAGGCCCTGATCGATGCCGCCACGCGGGTCATTGACTCTGGTTGGTACGTGCTGGGCCAAGAAGTCAAAGCCTTTGAGCAAGAATTCGCGGCGTATTGCGGCACCTCGCATTGCGTGGGCATGGCCAACGGCCTGGACGCTTTGGTGTTGACCTTGCGGGCCTGGAAAGAGATGGGCAAGCTGCACGAAGGTGACGAGGTCATCGTGCCCGCCAACACCTACATCGCCAGCGTGTTGGGTATCACCGAAAACCGACTTAAGCCGGTTTTCGTCGAGCCCGACGCCAACACTTACAACCTGTGTCCGCAGAAAGTGCGCGAGGCCATCACGCCCAAGACCAAAGCCATCGTGGCGGTGCATCTCTATGGGCAACTGGCCCCCATGAAAGCCATCATGGCCATTGCCGAACAACACCAGCTTTTGGTGTTGGAAGATTCAGCCCAAGCGCACGGCGCCAGCGTGGACGGCAAACGCGCTGGCAACTGGGGCCACGCCTCGGGCTTTAGCTTTTACCCGGGCAAGAACCTGGGCGCATTGGGCGACGCCGGTGGCATGACCACCAACGACCCCGCGCTGGCTAAAACCGTGCGCGCATTGGGCAATTACGGCAGCCACAAGAAATACGAAAACCTCTACCAAGGCCTGAACAGCCGTTTGGACGAAATGCAGGCAGCCTTATTGCGCGTCAAGCTGCAACACCTGGACGCGGAAACCCGAGTGCGCCAGCAGATCGCCGTGGCTTATGCCCAAGGCATCAATAACCCGCTGGTGAGCCTGCCCATTGGCAGCGCCAGCACCGTGGACTGGCTCGACGATCACGTGTTTCACCTGTTCGTAGTCCGGGTCCAGCAGCGTGAAGCGTTTCAAGCCCACCTCAAAGCTGCGGGTATTGATACCCTGATCCATTACCCCATTCCCCCACACCAGCAGCAGGCCTACAAGGCGTACAACGAGCTACAGTTGCCCTTGACCGAGGCGATTCACCTAGAGGTGGTGAGCTTGCCGATAGGACCGACGATGGGCACGGGTGATGTGGACAAAGTCGTTCATGCCGTGAACGCATTCACGGCATGAACACCTTCAGCGCCCTGTTG
>JBIKZP010000467.1:0-2706 GCA_044354655.1 Rhodoferax sp.
CCCGCTTCCAGCCGATAAGTCACATCCAAGGCGCCAAATCCTATGACCGGAATCGCCGCATTGGAGCCGACTACCTCAGTGCCTCTGGTGAACGGCTTCTGCCTGGGATTGCACTGGAGAGCCCGAAAGCTGTCGATGGTAAGCACTCGCATTGGGGCATTTCGGAATTATTGATGCGGCCCAAATAAGTTTGAACTTTCTATGAATTTGATGGTCTAACGCGCATTGAAAAAGAAAGCGCAAGAAACCAAACTCTGGAGCAACTCCACGAGCGGCGCAAGCAAGTCGTGCGGTTGCACAAGAAGGCCATCAATATCATGAAGATTGTTGAGCTCACTGGCCTGACCTACCCAACAGTACGAGCCACCATCGGTGAATGTCAAGCTAGTTGTCGCCTGTAAGGCTTAATTTAAGCGGCTTTTTTGAGTTGCTGGTTTCCCTCCTTTTTGCCATCTACACGCTGATCAGGATTGAGGTGAACCTTCCGTACCGGCTGCCAGTTGCGCGTGAGGCCGCTCCAGCGCTGAGGGTGCTTTGCTTTTGCCGCTTCATAGACATCCACGCGCTTTGACAGTAGCGCGGCGTCTTGGCCCGCATGGCGCTCATGTGGTGTGACGAAACGAATGGCGCTGTGATAATGCTCATGGTTGTACCAATGCACGAATGTGCCGACCCATTGGCGGGCCGCAAACAAGTTCTCAAACGCCCGCTTGGGATAGTCGGGCCGGTATTTCAATGTCTTGAATAGCGATTCCGAATAGGGGTTGTCATTGCTGACCGCCGGGCGACTGAACGAGGGCATCACCCCCAAGGATTGCAGGGTGGCCAGCATCGTGGCACCTTTCATCGGACCGCCGTTATCAGAGTGCAACACCACCTGATCGGGCGCAATATGTTCGCGCTCGCAAATGTCGCGCATCACCTCGCTGGCCAATGCGCTGCTCTCAGTTTCGTAAACCTGCCAGCCCACGATTTTTCGGCTAAAAATATCCAAAAACAAGTACAGGTAGAAATAGATCCCGGTGATGCACGTGGGCAGGTACGTGATGTCCCAGCTGAACAACTGATTGGGGGCCGTGGCACACAGCGCACGCGGCTTGCTGCGTTGTTGTTTTGGTCGCTCAGCGCCACGGTGCTGCAGTTGGCACTCAGCTCTGAGAACGCGGTAAAAGGTCGACTCCGAGGCGACATATTGCCCCGCATCGGCCAGTCTGGGAACGATCTGGCTGGGTGAGAGGTGCCCAAACTCAGCAGAATTGGCCACCGCCAGCAAGGCTTGGCGCTCCAGCCCACTGAACCGATTTTTGGGTGCTTGCACCCGCGCTGGGCGTTGGTCACCTCGGGATGGGTCGCGCTGCCAGCGTTGCAGGGTGCGCGCGCTTAAGGAGATGGCCCCGCAGGCGCGCTCCTGGCGTGCGCCTGCCGTGATGGCTTGCCCCACCAGTTCCAGTACTTGGTGGCGCTGTGAAAGGAGGCTCATTTGGCCTCGTCCTCCCACAGCGCGCGGAACTTTTTTTGCAGAATCAGCAATGCGGCCGCCTCCGCCAAGGCTTTCTCTTTGCGCACCAATTCACGTTTGAGTTGATCGTTTTGATCTTTGAGACTGCGCAATTCCCGCGCTCCTGCATCGGGTCTCGTTGTTGAACAGAACGCCGCTTTCCAGCTTGCCAGGTGATGGGCAAACAAGCCTCTTTCACGACACCATGCCTGCAGAGCTTCGCCTGACAAGACGTGGGTTTCTTGCAAGGCCAGCAGTTGTTCCTGGGCACTCCAGTCCTGAGGGCATTTCTCTTTAGTCGGCGAAGCAGCCGCCTTGTCCGGCGATCCTCTTTGCATCCAGTTCTTGGCCGTGTGGTAGTTAACGTTGAGATCCAGCGCGACTTCGCGCACCGTGCGCTTGCCACGGGAAAGCAGCTTGACTACGGCTTGTTCGATAAATGCCTCGGAATATTTTTGTTTCATTGTTGTCTTTGCTTCTAAAAGAGTATTTTTTAGAGGCGACAACTAGTCTGACACAGGGGGAACATCACCAGTCCCATTGCGGAGATTAGAAAAGCCCTAGTGAGGCTGTAAAAGATCATTCCGCGAGATCCGAGAATGTCCACGAGTGTGCTTTGCTGCTCTGCCTCAAGTTTTGCCAACTCAAGCACTAATGGCTGTGACAAGCGGGTCGCTTCTAGCGAATCACGCAACGCACCCGCACCCATCTGGCGCGTCCATGAGTTGGTGCTTTGTGTCTGCAAAGTGCCATTCTGGCGGAGGTTTTCCGCAGCCGATTTGTGGGACGCAATGGCTGCTTTAAGCTCAGTAATTCTGGTTAATGAACCCTGGGCGGCAGATGCGGAATTCTGAGCCAACGTCACTTGCGTCACGTAAATTGTCACAGTCTCGAATCCCAATAAAAGCAGACCGCAAGCGATGAGATAAACGCGCAGAGTGCGCAAGGTTGAACGAGGCAGTAGGGCGGCTAGACCAAAGGCGGCAAGCTCTGTAATGACCATGAGCACTCCTGCTGTGATCAGGGCATCACGAGCGGGCGCATCGGTTTCGATTCTGTCCAATCCTATGATGAAAAATTTCGCGGTCACTGCGCTGGATGCCAAGGCAATGAGCGCGGTGACAACTGCGAGAAATCCGTACAGAAATCGTGGTAACTCTTGGGGCGCTGTTTGTGATGAGTGCATGGTTCTACCGTCTGTTGTAACT
>JBIKZP010000468.1:0-2705 GCA_044354655.1 Rhodoferax sp.
TAGTCGCTTTCTTTGCCTTTGCCAGCGGGCTCTTCGTTTTCGGTCTTGGCCATTTGGGCCCGCATGGCGGAAAGCTCGGTTTGGGCTTGTTTGAAGTCGGGTGCTGAGTCGGCCAGGTAGCCGCGCATGCTGGCGAGTTTGATTTCTTGCGCGGTAATGGTCGCTTTAAGTTTGGCCAGTCCTTCTACGGCTGCAGCCGGGCTGGCCTTGAGGGCGCTGCTGTTGACGCCGCTGGCTTTGAGGGCTTGCTCGGCCTTGATAAGACCGTCTTTGGCGCTGTTGAGCTGCTTCTCAAAGAAGGCCCGGCGCTGCTGTGCTTCAGTGACGGCTAGGCGGGCTAGAAGCTTGCCTAATTCTTCAATATGGGCGTTGGCCAGAGCGGCGGCAAAGACGGGGTCTTTGTCTGAGGCTTCAATGGTGATGAGGCCGTCTTTTCCGCTGGTGATTTGAACGTTTTCTCCAAGTGTTTTACGAGCGTCTTGTTTGAAGTCTGCTTCGTAGCGCTCAAGTAACTTGAAGCGGTCTACCAGGGCGTCTTGCACGCTGCGGCTTTGGGAGAAGGCCACATATTGATCGGCTGGGTTTTTAATGCCTGTGGCGGCACCTGCCAAGCCACCCAAAGCGCCTAAGCCAGCCAGCATGGCTGCGGCGCCGCTTTGCTGCTGCTGCGGCGGCATGAACTTGGTGGTGGCGGTGAAGGTAGGGGCGATGGTGAAGGTGTAGCCCAGCGCCAGCAGCCCAGCCGCTAGGGGGCCTAGGATGAGCAGGCGCAGGTTGTCTACTACGACCTGCAACAGGTCTAGGAGGGAGATTTCGTCCTCGTCATCTCCATCGTCTTGGTTGACTTGGTAGGGGGGCATGGATTGCCGCGCTTCGGCCTGGCCTGAGCTTGTCGATGGGCTCGCCATGACGGGTTCGGGGCTCGCAGTGGCGTCAAGTTGGTTCATGGCTTAGTTACGCAGGGTTTTCAGTGCGGCTATGCCTATGCCAAACTGAGACAAGATGGTGGTCCAGTCTTTAGCGCCTTCTATGAACTTGGAGTAGGCGGTGCGGCGGTCGATCACGGCGGGGACAAAGATGGTGTCGCCTGGGTTGATCGACTTGCCTAGCAGGCCGCTGTTCAAGCTAAAAAATGACTGCGCACGGGCATTGCTCTCCACGGTGCCGTCGGCCCGCACCACCAGCAAGTTGTCCAGATCGGCATCGCGGCTTACACCGGCTTTGTCCAGGTACTGGCTGACGGTGTTACCGGGTTTGTGGATGAAGGAGCTTTCTGAAAACACCTCGCCAAAGATGCCCACAAAACTGGGGCGATGGGGCACAGTAATTTGGTCGTCGTTCTCTAGCGTGATGTTGGGCAGCACGGCGTTTTGGGGGTCAAGCTCCAGTGCAATGCGCCCGCTGGCTTTGAGGCTTTGCAGCCTAGCCAAAATAGCTTTTTGACTGGCCAACTGCGCTTGTAGGGCAGCTCCTTTATCAGCGTCTGTTACGTTTTGCAACATAGAGGCCGACTGGCCATTGATTTCCCCCTCCAGACGGCGCACCGATTTGTTAAGGTTCTCTTGTTGCTGCAGACGGGTTGACTCTCGGCTAAATACCGTACCAAAAGCAAACGCATTGCGGCTGAGGCCGCCGGCACGCTGAATGACTTGGGGGAGCGTTTCGCCGCCTTGAATTTGATAAATTCCGGGCACCATCACCTCGCCGCCGATTCGCACAAAATGCGAACGTTTTTCCATGGGCACCGGGAGTTCTTTAACGCCATAGATGGTGACCACATCGCCAGATTGCAGTACCAGGTTATGGGCGGGGTCCAGGTTTTTAACTGCCAGGCCCAGGTTGAAGGGAATCAGTACGGTTTTAAGGGCTTGTTTGTCTAGCCGCTCGATGGCGGCGTAGTCCCAATTGATCTCGTCAAGCAGGGTGCTGACTTCGTTGTTCACCCGTTTGGATGATTGCAACTTATCTAAGGTCAACAGTTTGTCTGATTCAAACTGCACCATGATATTTTTGCGGGTGTAGTAATCAGGCTGAATGAGGGCGCTTACCTCGGGTATCAGGTCTGACACTTTCATGCCGGGCTTGAAGGCGTAGCGCAGCGGCTCGGCCACATTGCCGCGCAGGGTGACGGCGTTGGCAAACTCTGGGCTGATCATGAACAGGGTGAGCACGTCACCATCTCGCACGGTGGTCTGCAGGCCCGTGGCGCTTAAGCTGCGCTCTTCAACCATGCGAGGTGCTTTGGCCTGGCTGGGGTTGATGCGCTCCAGCAAGACTTTGTTGGCGCTGGTTAACACCTGCTGGCCACCGCTGTAGGTGAGCAGTTGGGCAATGGTTTCTTGGGGGCTGGCCAGTTCGTAGATGGCGGGTGCGTCCAGCGCGCCCAACAGGGCAACACGCGGGCCGGCTGGTGGAATAACAATCACATCGCCCGGCAATAAATGGGTGTCGTTGCTGGTGTCGCCTTGGTGCAAAAACTTGTAGAGGTCAAGAGTGGTGACGGTTTTACCGGCGCGCACCAATTGAATGTTGCGCATGCTGCCGGTGGCTGCAGGGCCGCCACTTTCAAACAAGGCGCTGATCAGGTTGGACAGGCTAGAGACGGTGTAGGCCCCGGGCTGGCGGGCCTGACCCACCACAAACACCTGAATGGAGCGCAAACGCCCCAAGCTGGCGCTGAGAGAGAAGTTATTGAACACGCGGCC
>JBIKZP010000469.1:0-2702 GCA_044354655.1 Rhodoferax sp.
GTCACCCACGGCCTGAATGTCCAGGTCGATCAACCCGTGGCGGGCGATCTGGTCGAGCATGTGGTCAAAAAAACCGATGCCGGTATGCAGTTTGGCCTGGCCGGTGCCGTCGAGGTTGACGCGCACGGTGATTTGGGTCTCGGCCGTTTGACGGCTCACTTCAGCCGTACGGGGTACGGTTGGCGTCACGGTGGCGATGGCGGTGACGGTGGCGGGGGAAGTTGGGGTCATAAAGAGTCTCGAAGGGCCGTGAGCAGGCGCTGATTTTCGTCATCGGTGCCTACCGTCAGGCGCAGACAGTGGGTCAGCAGTGGGTGCATGGTAGAAACGTTCTTGACGAGAACCTTGCGGGATTTCAAAGCTTCAAATGTAGTGGCTGCATCGGGCACCCGCAGCAAAATCATGTTGGCATCGCTGGGATAAGCCCGCACACCGGGCAACGTGGCTAACGCTTCCAAAATAATAGCACGCTGTGCCCTGATCTCTAGGGCCTGGGCGGCAAACACTGCCTCATGCTCCAACGCAAACAAAGCACATTCGCAGTTCAGCACACTGATGTTGTAGGGCGGGCGCACCTTGTCCAGATCGGCCACCAGGGCCTTGGGACCCATCAAATAGCCCAGGCGAATGCCCGCCAGACCGAACTTGCTCAGGGTGCGCAACAAGAGCACATGGCGGTGGCGAGACAAACGGCTGATGTAGCTTTGGCTGGCAAAAGGCTGGTAGGCCTCGTCCATGACCACCAGACCACCCTGCTCACCCACGGCTTCAATGACGCGCTCCAGCACCTCGTCATTCCACAGGTTGGCGGTCGGGTTATTGGGGTACGCCAGGTAGGTCAGCGCCGGCTGGTGTTTTGCAATGGCCGCCAGCATGGCGCGCTCGTCAAGCTCAAAGTCGGCGGTCAAGGGCACACCGTGAAAAGCCAGCCCTTGCAACTGGGCGCTCATGGCATACATGACGAAACCGGGAACGGGCGCCAGCACGCTGGCACCGGGCAAATCGCAGGCCAGGGCCAGCAGGCTGATGAGTTCGTCCGAGCCATTGCCCAGCATGATGTCAAAGTCCTCGGGCATATGGGCATAGTTGCCCAGCGCTTGGCGCAAGGTGTTGACGCGGCCGTCCGGGTAGCGGTTCAGGGCCAAGGCCCCCAGACGGCGGCCTAGTTCTTCTTGCAAATGCGCAGGCAGACGGTGCGGATTTTCCATCGCATCGAGCTTGACCATGCCGGTGGCGTCCTGCACGACATAGGCGTGCATGGCTTGCACATCGGCACGAATTCGCTGGTGGGCGCGGTCAGCCACGGTCAAGGGTGAAGAGGCTTGGGTCATGAATCAAATGGGGCGAGTGCCAGCAACCATTCAGCAGGTGTAGACATGGGTCAGGGCATTGAGCAGGACCAGTTGCACCGGCATATCCGCCTCGTAGAGTTCGGCATTTCGCTTCAGCTCGGTACTGTACAGCGACTCGGCCATGGTGGGCTCCAGCTTGCGGCCGTTCAAGCAAAACAGCGCAGGACTGCCCTGGTTGGTGATGCTGCGGTTGGCTTCCAGTGCGCCCTCCATCACCCCCACCAGGTAGTACTGGGTGTAGAGCGGCCCTTGCGTCTCCGTATTTTCAAGCACGCGGTACTCGCGGATGCTCATGGCATGGGCGGCGCTGGTGAAGCTGCCCCAAGCCGTCAGGCACATGAGGACCAGCAGGCCCATCGCGCGCACGCCATTCAAAGAGCAGCTCAGCGCCTTCATCACTTCATCCTCATCTCTGCGGCGCGGGCGTGTGCTTGCAAGCCTTCGCCATAGGCCAGTTCGGCGGCAATGGCGCCCAGTTTTTGCGCACCCGCCTGACTGACTTCAATCAGGCTGCTGCGTTTTTGAAAGTCGTACACGCCCAGCGGAGAGCTGAAACGCGCCGTACCGCTGGTGGGCAACACGTGGTTGGGGCCGGCGCAGTAGTCGCCGAGCGATTCGCTGGTGTAGGCGCCCAGAAAAATTGCGCCTGCATGCTTGAGCAAAGGTTCCCAGCGGTGCGGCTCGCGGCTGCTGACCTCCAGGTGCTCAGGCGCAATGCGGTTGCTGATGGCGCAGGCCTCTTCCATGCTGCGGGTGTGAATCAGCGCCCCGCGGTCGTTCAGACTCTTGGCAATGATGGCCGCGCGCGGCATCTCGGGCAGCAAGCGCGAAATGCTTTGCTGCACCTGCTCGATGTAGGCCAGGTCCGGGCACAACAAAATACTTTGCGCCAACTCGTCGTGCTCGGCCTGGCTGAACAGGTCCATCGCCACCCAGTCGGGCGGCGTACTGCCGTCGGCCAGCACCAAAATTTCGCTCGGGCCGGCAATCATGTCGATGCCCACCGTGCCAAACACGCGGCGTTTGGCGGCGGCCACATAGGCGTTGCCGGGGCCGGTGATCTTGTCCACCGCAGGAATGGTGGCCGTGCCATAGGCCAGTGCCGCCACCGCTTGCGCGCCCCCCACCGTGAAAGCGCGCGTGACACCCGCCACATAAGCGGCGGCCAGCACCAGGGCATTTTTCTCGCCCTTGGGCGTGGGCACCACCATGATGATTTCACCCACACCGGCCACATGCGCCGGAATGGCATTCATCAGCACCGACGACGGATAGGCCGCTTTGCCGCCAGGCACGTAAATACCCACACGGTCCAGCGGCGTGACCTTTTGGCCCAGCACAGTGCCGTCA
>JBIKZP010000075.1:0-8186 GCA_044354655.1 Rhodoferax sp.
AGGCGGTCTATGCCTACCCCAGTGAGCACTACCCGTTTTGGCTGGCCGAGCGCGAGGCCGCAGGGCAGGGCGGTATTGACGCCACGCTGCCCTGGGGCTCCATGGGTGAAAACCTGAGTCTGCAAGGCCTACTGGAGACCGGTGTCTGGGTGGGCGATGTGCTGCAGTTCCCCCACGCTGCCCTGCGCGTGACCCAACCGCGTGAGCCTTGCTTCAAATTCAACGCGGCCATGGGTTTCAACACCGCCTCACAACGCATGGCGCAACATGGCTGCTGCGGCTTTTACTTGGCGGTGGACGAACCCGGCACGCTGCGTGCGGGTGAGTCTTTTACCTTGATCCCTGGCCCTAGACGCCTGGGTATTCCTGAAATGTTCAAGGCCAAGTTTTTCAAACACATGCGCTGAGCGCCTTGAAATGATGCCTGCTCAGTTGCGTTTCTTAACGCCCATGCGTTGTTCAATCAGCAAGTCCTTGTCGGCCCATAGTTGCTGAACCCATAACTGGTAAGCCTGGCGCATGGCGGGGTCGTTGGCGTAGTCGCCGGCGAGCAACTGCTGCGGCACAGGCAGTTGGCGCACGCGTACCACCACGTGTTCAAGCCGTCCGCACAAAAATTGCCAGAAATTGGGCGTGCCGTCGGGGTACACCACAGTGACGTCCAGAATGGCATGAAACTTTTCGCCCATCGCACCCAGGGCCGTCGCCATACCGCCGGCTTTGGGCTTGAGCAGGTGCCGGTAGGGTGACTGTTGGCGCAGGTGTTTGGCGGGCGTGAAGCGAGTGCCCTCCATAAAGTTCATCACGCTGGTGGGGATTAAGGCAAATTTTTCGCAGGCTTGGCGCGTGGTTTGCTGGTCTTTGCCACGCATCTCAGGGTGTTTAAGCAAATAGGCTTCACTGTGGCGGCGCATGAACGGAAAGTCCAGCGCCCACCAAGCCAAGCCCATCACGGGCACCCAGATCAGTTGCTGCTTGAGAAAAAACTTCAGCAAAGGAATGCGCCGGTTAAAGACATGTTGCAACACCAGAATGTCGACCCAGGATTGGTGGTTGCAGTTGACCAGGTACCAGTGGTCGGTCTTCAAACCGTCCAGACCTTGCACATCCCACTGGCAGCGCTGGGTCAGTCGCATCCAACCGCTGTTGCCAGCGATCCAGGTTTCAGCAATCCAGATCAGCAAAGGATCTATCAGCAGGCGCATGGCCCGCAAGGGCAACAGCAGTTTGAGCACGGCAAACAGCAGCAGCACGGGGACCCAGAACAGGATATTGAGCAGCATAAGGCTGCTGGCCACCAGGCCGCGCAACAGTGGGAGGGAAAAATGAAGCATGGGCTTGGCAGTCTTGAACGCTTGGGCCGGTCATGATAGCCGTGACGGCGGGGTTTTTGCCATGCCAAAGGCTCGCAAAAGGTTATCCCAAGGTTCTCCCCGGTACGCCCAAGCTGCCAAACTCAGGGATGATCGGGCCATGAACTCAACGTCTATAACTTCCTCCGCAACCCATTCCCAGCCACCTTCACCAGCCCCTGTGCGCATCGCCCTCGTAGGCTACGGCAACGCCGGGCGCATCTTTCATGCCCCCTTGATTGCGGGTGTGCCAGGCCTGCAACTGGCCTGCATCGTGTCCAGCAAGCCTGAAGCCGTTCTGGCCGACTGGCCGCAGGTGCGGGTGGTCGCCAGCCCACAAGAAGCACTGGACGATCCTGGCATTGACCTGGTGGTGATTGCCACCAGCAACAGCAGCCACCATCCGCTGGCCAAAGCGGCTTTGCTGGCGGGCAAGCATGTGGTGGTGGACAAACCTTGTGCCGTCAGCCTGGCGCAAACCGAGGAGTTATTGGCCTTGGCGCAAGCCCAGCAACGGGTAATGACCGTGTTTCAGAACCGCCGCTTTGACGCTGATTTTTTTACCCTGCGCCAAGTGCTGGCCCGTGGAGAGCTCGGTCGCGTGGTGCACGTAGAGTCTCACTTTGACCGCTACCGCCCGCAGGTGCCCGGACGCTGGCGCGATGAGAACCTGCCCGGCTCCGGCCTGTGGTTTGACCTGGGCGCGCACTTGGTAGACCAGGTGGTACAACTGTTTGGCATGCCCGATGCCTTGCATCTGGACCTGGCTCAGCAGCGCGACGGCGCCCAGACCAACGACTGGTTCCACGCGCAGCTCAAATTTGAAAGCCGCTACCCCGGCTTGCGCGTGATGCTGCATGGCAGTGCCCTGGTGCCGGCCATTGGCCCGCGTTGGACGGTGCATGGCACGCAGGGCAGCTTCATCAAACATGGGCTCGACACGCAAGAAGATGCCCTGAAAACCGGGCGCCGGCCACAACTTGTGGACTTGCAGGACTGGGGGCTTGATCCGCACCCTGGCGAACTGCTAAGCCAGTTACCACAAGCCAGCAGCTTTGAGGCCGTACGCCGCAGCGCTGCCAACTTTCCTGGCAATTACCTGCTTTATTACGCCAACTTGCGCGACCACCTGCAGGGCAATGCGCCCTTGGAAGTGACCCCCGTGCAGGTGCGCCAAGTGATGCAACTGCTGTCCCTGGGGGAGCAAAGTGCCGCGCAAGGGCGGTATTTGAGCGTTCCGGCCTGAGGGCCGAGTACCCGTTGACGGTGTGTTGCCAAGGCTAAAACCTTACACTCGGCCCCTTCCTTTCTCACGCCTGACCATGAACGCCCCTGTTGACGTCTCCTTTTTTGCGCGCGCTGCCAAGCCGCTGACCAGCTACCGCAAGTACTGGGCGGCCCGCTTTGGCACGGCGCCGATTTTGCCCATGAGCCGCGCCGAGATGGACAAACTGGGCTGGGACAGCTGCGACATTATTCTGGTCACGGGCGACGCCTATGTAGACCACCCCAGCTTTGGTATGGCCGTGATTGGCCGCATGCTTGAAGCCCAGGGCTTTCGGGTGGGCATCATCGCCCAGCCCGACTGGCAAAGCGCCGAACCGTTCAAGGTGCTGGGCAAACCCAATCTGTTTTGGGGTGTGACCGCCGGCAACATGGACTCCATGATCAACCGCTACACGGCTGACCGCAAGATCCGAACCGACGATGCCTATACGCCGGGCGATGTAGGCGGTAAGCGGCCCGACCGCGCCGCCATTGTCTACAGCCAGCGCTGCCGCGAAGCCTACAAAGATGTCCCCCTGATTTTGGGCGGCATTGAAGGCAGCTTGCGCCGCATTGCGCATTACGACTACTGGAGCGACAAAGTACGCCGCTCTATCGTCGTAGACGCCAAGTGTGATTTGCTACTCTACGGCAATGCCGAGCGCGCTCTGGTGGAAATTGCCCACCGCCTGGCGGCCCGTGAGCCGGTGGAGCAGATCACTGATGTGCGCGGCACGGCCTTTGTGCGCCGCACCGACGACGCCAGCGGCAAAGACTGGTTCGAAATTAACTCCACCAGCGTAGACGAACTAGGCCGGGTGGAAGCCCACTTCAACCCCTACATGACGACCAGCGAGCAGGCCGCCGCCAATGGTGCCACCTGCGCGCGTGATGACGAGGCCCAGCAAGTGGCCAAGGAGGCGGAACAACTCGGCGCTCAAAAAGCCCAAGGGCAGGGCGGCCCGGTGGCGCAGACCATGCTTTTTGTGGCCAACCCCGCGCTCAAGGGCAAGCTCAAGGTGCCCCCGCGTGACCGCTCGGTGATTCGGTTGCCCAGCTACGAGCAGGTGCGGGCTGATCCCGTGCTGTATGCCCACGCCAACCGCGTACTGCACCTTGAAACCAACCCTGGCAATGCCCGTGCCCTGGTGCAGGCGCACGGCGAGGGCCTGACCGCCCGCGATGTCTGGATTACCCCGCCGCCCATCCCGCTGACCACCGCCGAGATGGACTTTGTGTTTGACCTGCCCTACGCCCGCAGACCGCATCCGGCCTATGCGGACGAGCAGGGCGGGCACGACGGCGTCACCAAAATTCCGGCCTGGGAGATGATCCGCTTCTCCGTCAACATCATGCGCGGCTGCTTTGGCGGCTGTACCTTTTGCTCCATCACCGAGCATGAGGGCCGCATTATCCAGAGCCGCTCGGAAGACTCCGTGATCAAGGAAATTGAGGATATCCGCGACAAGGTGAAAGGCTTCACCGGCACCATTTCTGACTTGGGTGGCCCCACCGCCAATATGTACCGCTTGGGCTGTCGTAGCCCGGAGATTGAGTCTGCCTGCCGCAAACCCAGCTGTGTTTACCCCGGCATTTGCCAAAACCTGACCACCGACCACGACCCGCTGATCCGAATGTACCGGCGCGGCCGTGCGCTCAAGGGCATCAAGAAGATTTTGATTGGTTCAGGCCTGCGCTATGACCTGGCAGTGCAAAGCCCGCAATACATCAAAGAATTGGTCACGCACCACGTGGGCGGCTACCTCAAAATTGCGCCTGAACATACCGAGGCCGGGCCGCTGACCAAGATGATGAAGCCCGGCATTGGCTCGTATGACAAGTTCAAAACGCTGTTCGACAAGTTCAGCCTGGAAGCCGGCAAAAAGCAGTTTCTGATTCCGTACTTTATCGCTGCCCATCCGGGCACCCGCGACGAAGACATGATGAACTTGGCCGTGTGGCTGAAGAAAAACGGTTTTCGCGCCGACCAGGTGCAAACCTTCTACCCCAGCCCCATGGCCACCGCCACGGCCATGTACCACAGCAATAAAAATCCGTTGCGCAAGATCACCCGTGACAGTGAAACCGTGGACATCGTCCGGGGTGAAAAGCGTCGCCGCCTGCACAAGGCATTTTTGCGCTATCACGACGCCAACAACTGGCCGCTCCTGCGTGAGGCTTTGAAATCCATGGGCCGGGCCGACCTGATTGGCAACGGCAAGCACCACCTGATTCCCACGTTTCAGCCCTTGACCGATGGCAACTACACCAGTGCCCGGCGTAAAAACTCCACCGTGGTGGACAAACCTTCACTCAAAGGCAAGCTGTTGACCCAGCACACGGGCTTGCCCCCGCGTGATACGGGCTCGGCTAGCGCTAAGCCGACCGGAATCAAGGGCAAAGTCCTGCGTCGACCTCAGTAAGCGGCCCATCAACAAACGCCGGTAAAAAAAGGACTACTCCGGTCCTGTATGGCTGCGGTGCCATCAAAGTATGAGGTTACGCGATGTGCCCAACGTGGCGGTGCGTTCGTATGGTCACGACGGTGTCATCACCTACTGGAACCGTGGCGCTACCGAGCTCTATGGCTACGCGGCTCATGAAGCCATCGGCCGCACAATCACCGACCTGATCGTGTCCGAAGCCTTGACACCCGAAACCCTGCAAATTATTGAGCACATGTTTGAAAGGCAGCGCGTCAACCCGCCCAGGGAGTACCTTTTTCAAACCAAAAAAGCGCTAGAGGTGTACGTTTATTGCAGCCACACCTACCTGAGCCGGTCAGGCCATGCGCCTGAGATCATCAGTTTTGATATAGATATGTCTGAGCGCAACAGAGCGCAAACTGAATTGCGCATTGCAGCTGCCGCCTTTGAGTCACCCGACAGCATGCTGGTGTTGGACCCGCAGTTGCGGATCTTGCGTATCAACCAGGCTTTCAAAGTACGACTGGGTTATAGCCACGAAGAGGTCGTGGGGGAGTCGCTGGCCCAGTTGACTGCTGAAGGGGGCGATTCAGCTTTACACGAGGAACTCTACCGACTGCTCCAGCGACAAGGGCAATGGAGTGGAGAGATGTAGCTGCCCAACCGGCACCTGTTGATGGACCGCATGCGCCTGGCGCTGGAAAACAGCCAATTTTCGCAACGCTGGGGGGCGGTGTTGTTGATTGATCTGGACCGTTTTAAAACCCTCAACGACACCCAGGGTCACAGCAAAGGCGACCTGCTGCTGCAACTCGTCGCCAAGCGGCTGAGTCAGCGGCTCAAGCCCACAGACACGGTGGCCCGCATGGGGGGAGATGAATTCGTGGTGCTGCTGGAAAATTTGAACGCACAAGACCTTCTGGCCAATAACCAGGCGGAGCTGGTGGGCCAGCGCATGGTTCAAACGCTGTGTCGCAGCTATGGGCTTGAAGACACGCATTTTTTTCTCACTTGCAGCATAGGCATTTGTCTGTTCAAGGGCAACGAGTGCTCGACCGATGAACTGCTCAAGCAAGCCGACCTGGCCATGTACCAGGTCAAAGCCAACGGGCGCAACGGCTATCGCCTCTTTGACCTAACCATGCAGTCCATCTTGACGGCACGTACCGACATGACCGCGCATATTCGGCAGGCTTTAGCGCATCAGCAATTTGTGTTGCACTACCAACCGCAGGTCAACTCCATGGGCCAGGTCATGGGTGCCGAGGCCTTGTTACGCTGGCAGCACCCGGTGCGCGGCGAAATTAAGCCCAGGGATTTCATTCCTGTTGCAGAAGAAACCGGGCAGATCGTGGCGCTGGGTGATTGGGTGTTACAGACGGTGTGCAAGCAGCTGCAGGTTTGGTCTGTACATCCGGTGCTCGCCTCATTGTCCGTGGCGGCCAATGTCAGTACCCACCCGTTTTCCGAACCCGACTTTGCCGATAAGCTGCTGCACCTGCTTGACGTCACGGGTGCAGACCCGAAGCGGCTCAAGCTGGAATTGACGGAAAGTGTGATGGTGGACAACTTGGATGACATCGCCCACAAGATGCAGCGACTGAAAGACTGCGGCATCAGTTTTGCGCTGGATGACTTTGGCACCGGCTATTCGTCTTTGGCCTACCTCAAGAAATTACCCATTAATGAGCTCAAGATAGACCGGTCCTTTGTGCGGGACATTTTGACCAACACCAACACCAACACCAACGATGCCGCCATTGCCCGCACGATCGTCACTTTGTCGCATAGCCTGGGCCTGGAGGTGATTGCAGAAGGCGTAGAGACGGAAAAGCAACGGGAAATGCTGGCCTGGTACCGCTGTTTTTCTTACCAGGGCTACCTGTTTAGCCGGCCACTGCCAGCCCCTGAATTTGAGCAGTATGTGGTAGGCATGAAGAACACCCGCCCCATGATGTGATGGTGGGACAGGCTTAGGGACAGGCTTAGGGTCAAGCCCGGACAGCGCGGTCGGCTTACTGCGCGGCCCAGCCACCGTCCATGTTCCAGGCCGCGCCGCGTACGTTGTTTCCGGCGGCTGAGCAGAAAAACACAGCCAGCGCACCCAGTTCTTCGGGACTGGTGAACTGCATAGAAGGCTCTTTCTCACCCAGCAGCATTTTGGTGGCATCTGCATTAGAAATTTTGAGGGCTTCGGCCTTGGCATCCACCTGTTTTTGCACCAGCGGGGTCAGCACCCAGCCCGGGCAAATGGCGTTGCAGGTCACCCCAGTGGTGGCATTTTCCAGAGCCGTCACCTTGCTCAAACCCACCACACCATGCTTGGCGGCGACATAAGCCGATTTTTCTGCCGACCCCACCAAACCGTGAACCGAGGCCACGTTGATGATGCGGCCCCAGTTGGCCGCCTTCATGGCAGGCAGGGCAAGCCGGGTGGCATGAAAAACGCTGCTCATGTTGATGGCGATGATGGCGTCCCAGCGTTCTACGGGGAAGTTTTCTATCCGCGCCACATGCTGAATGCCAGCGTTATTGACCAAAATGTCGACCCGGCCAAAGCGTTTGGCGGCCTGTTGCATCATGGCTTCAATGTCGGCGGGTTGGCTCATGTCTGCGCCGTGGTAATCCACCTGAACGCCCAGGGCGGCAATTTCAGCCTTGGGGCCTTCTATATCGCCAAAGCCATTGAGCATGATGTTGGCGCCTTGTTGCGCCAGCGCTTTGGCAATACCCAGGCCGATGCCGCTGGTGGAGCCGGTGATGAGTGCTGTTTTTCCTTTGAGCATGGGTTTTCTCCGAGAGTGAGGGTGGCTATTGAATTAGGATACGACGGTGGCCTTTTCCAGCAGTCTTGCCAAGCGCAGCGTTCCGCTGGATCTGAGGCATCGTAGCCCGCTGAAGAATTTTTTAACTGTTTGATTTCACCATGTCCGAACCTACGCTGAATTACGTACAGTGTCCTGACGCCGTTGCAGGCTCCGCTCAGGGACACCGCATGGCCTATTGGCAATGGGGCAACCCGCAGGGCCGTCATGTGGTGCTCTGTGTGCATGGCCTGTCGCGCCAGGGGCGAGACTTTGACGTGCTGGCCCAGGCCTTGTGCGCGCGCGGCGGCCCCGAGATGCGTGTGGTCTGCCCAGAT
>JBIKZP010000471.1:0-2684 GCA_044354655.1 Rhodoferax sp.
TCTGCCGCGAGCGCCAATATCCGCACAGTGGTCGACGCAGGATACAGAGGCGGTTTCTGAACAGCATCCGCGCGGCTGATCAGGTCGACCCCATGGGGTTCATTGTCCAGGGCCAGCTCCATCGCCGCTTCTTGCGAAAGGCGTTTTGGTGCGGCCAGAGCAGAACGGCTTTCTGGCACAAATGCCTGAAAGGTGGCCCCGCTGGCATCGCTCAGCGTGGCATGTACTGTCCACCCGGGAGAGGCCGTGTTGATCGCATCGACGCTGGCGACCAAATCCCGCTTGGCCATCCCAACGTACTCCCGATTCGAATTCAGTTTTCGGTATTGGCGCTCATCCCACAGCCTTGCATATTCGCGTACCAGCGCAGCGGCAAGCAGATCGGCGTCGAATCGCGGCCCGGCCACTCGCCATGCCAGTTGCAAGTCCTGAGGCGTCACGGCATGAAAGCGCATGCGCTTGACTACCACTCCCCCCAGAGCGACAGTGCAATCTTCAGCCGCGTGGACCCCTATCAGTTCGCCCGCGAGGTCGTCATCTGTGGCCACGTACACCGCATCCAGCATACCTCTCTCAGCAAGAAGTTTGCCCATGAACTTTTGCGGCGATGGGGTCCAGGCCAAACCTCCATCATCGCCAAGCGTCACTTGACGCAAACTTCCCTCGGTGGCAATGACCGCGGCCGATAAACCCAGGGCGTTTTTGATGGCAGCCACTTTGCCCGGCGCTTCCACAATTACCAGTGCCCGGGGGTACAGCCGAGTTCCGTTGGCGCGCATGTAAGCACCGAGCCGAGAAATCGGTTGGCCGTCGTTCACCGCGCTGCAAGCATCAGCTTTGGCGCCTTGCAGGGTCCTGCGGTCAGCAAAAACGACAAAACTATCCTTGGCTCGCGAAACAGCCACATTCATCAGGAAGCCGCCATCACGGTCAGCAAATAGCGACGGGTTGTACTGGCGTTGTTGGACCAAGCTAAAGGCCACGACGGGTTTCTCTGCGCCCTGCAGACTATGCACCGTCCCAATAGTCATGTCATTGATCACACGCTCGCCCAAGACGGAGCCGACCCGCTTCAAAAGATACTCCCTGGCAAGACGTGCCTGTGATGCCAGTGGCGTTATCACTGCAAGGACTTTGTCCAACGGCAGCTGGTAAGCACTGCAAAGACGCTCGTGACTGTCCAGAATCCACCGCGATATTTCTTCCAGCTCGCCTTCGTTGCGCCACGAAGTACCTTGCCTGGAAGGTCCGACACCGCCCACGTCTACCCAGGCCAAAGGGGGAAGACCCGCCGGTGTGGGCTTCTGCGCACGCACGAAGCGCATTCTTCCGCCGTACATCAGTTCATTGCAGTACCCAATGATGGCGGGGTGGCAACGATAGTGGTACAGCAGGGTTATTCCATTGTCTTCCCCACGGTCAAAGACTGCAGCGGCGCGTTGCGCAATAGCCATGGCCGAGCCGCCATTTGGAGAGAAGGCTTGGACCAGTTCATTTACTTCCAGGCCAGATTGTTTTGCAAGATCCTTGACCAACAACTCCGGCAGTCTGGAAATTGGCTGCAACTGCTTGGTGTCGCCTACTAGTATGGCCGTCCTTGCGAAGGATAGCGCCCCTACAGCCACCTCTGGCGCACATTGCCCGGACTCATCCATGATGAGGACATCGCAAGCGCTGCGCGCGCCCAGATCGCATAGCTTGTCAGTTGTGGCCACCACGATCACACCCAGCATCATCAGTTTCTGCAACGTAGTTTCATCGGTCACTTTACTCACAACCTCATCCGCCTGGGTTTGCAGCCAGCGCCCCTCCCAGTAGCGGGCGGCAAGATGGAAGAGCCGAATTCGATAGGCAAGGTCCTGCCGCTCGTCAAGGCGAGCCCAGAGCATGTCATGGGCATGCATCTGGCGCTCCCCATCATGCACAGCGAAGGTCCTGGCATAACGGATGGAGGTCTGCTCCCACGCATGAATATGGTTCATGACACGCATCAGGGAATTGAGCCTGCCCCACGCCTCCCTTCGATCTTTACGCCTCTGGTTCAGTCCCAGCAATCGTTGCTGATCCGTCGCGATATGCTCATTCAACTTGCCAACGGAATCGTTCAAACTGGCCAGCCTGTCGCGGATACTGGACAAGATGACACCGAGTGAGGGTAGAACGGTTGTCCAACGCAGCCCTGCGTGATCGAAGTAGTCGCTCGCGGCAACCTCCAAGGCATCAAGATCAGCAAGTCGCTTACCAAAAAAGAAGCCTGCCAGTGCACGAGGCACCAGTGATCGCCATCCCGTGAGCAGTTCTTGTGCCTCTCGGTAGTACAGGGCGCCAGAGCTTACGGCTTGCTCAAGCGCCTGCATGCTCCTGTTTACCTGAACGACTTGCGCCTGCATTAATCGCATCCCCATCTGCGTATCGCGGGTGGGCACGGCGGTGGCGAGCGCCGCACGCCAGGTTTTTCCGAAGGTATCCAGTCCCGCTGCGAACTGAGCCTGCTCGGTCTGCATCTCACCTGCAAGGCCCCTGATGCGTCCATGCAGATCGGCGACAACCACTTCGACGGTTGCTCGACTCGACTCAGGAATTTGGAGCACAGAACTGGCGCGCATCAAGTAGGTCGCCTGCTGGACTGCCCAGGGTAGCTCAGCAAAGGCCATGGCTCCACCGCCAGGGCTCAACGCCGACCG
>JBIKZP010000470.1:0-2684 GCA_044354655.1 Rhodoferax sp.
GCGCCGCGGCTGTGGGGCATGAGCTGGCAGGCGGCACTGGCCTTGTCGGGTGCGCTGGCCATGAGCAGCACGGCCATTGTGGTCAAGCTCATGAACGAGCGCATGGAGATGGAGTCGCCCCACGGCAAGCGTGTCATGGGGGTGTTGTTGTTTCAGGACTTGGCCGTGGTGCCACTGTTGGTGCTGATTCCTGCCCTGGGCGCAGCGGGTGAAGACCTGTTTGACACGCTGCTCGAAGCGGCCGTCAAAGCAACGGTCTTGATCACCGTGCTGCTGGTGGGCGGCCAACGGGTGATGCGCTGGTGGCTCACCTTGGTGGCGCGACGCAAGAGCGAAGAGCTGTTTGTGCTGAACCTGCTGCTGGTCACGCTGGGCCTGGCCTGGCTGACCGAGCTGGCCGGTTTGAGCCTGGCGCTGGGCGCCTTTATTGCCGGCATGCTGATCTCCGAGACCGAATACAAGCACCAAGTGGAGACCGACATTCGCCCGTTTCACGACGTGCTGCTGGGCCTGTTTTTCATCAGCATCGGCATGATGCTGGACTGGCGCCTGGTGCTGGAGCGCTGGCCCATGGTGCTGCTGCTGGTCACGCTACCCATTCTGTTCAAGGTTGCGCTGGTCACCGCTTTGGCGCGAGGCCTGGGCGCCAATATGGGCGTGTCCTTGCGTACCGGCCTGTACCTGGCGCAAGCCGGCGAGTTCGGCTTTGTGCTGCTGACCCTGGCGCAAGCGCACGCGCTGGTGCCGCCTGCGCTGCTCAACCCGATTCTGGCGAGCATGGTGCTGTCCATGTTGGCCACACCTTTCATCATCATGTACAGCAACACAATCGTGTTGCGCCTGGTCAGCAGCGAGTGGCTGCAACAGTCTTTGCAACTCACCAACATCGCGCGCAAGACCATCAACACCTCCAAGCATGTGATCATTTGTGGCTATGGTCGTTGCGGTCAAAACCTGGCGCGTATGCTGGAGCGCGAAAACATTGCCTACATTGCGCTTGACCTGGACCCTGACCGCGTGCGCCAGGCTGCCGCAGCGGGAGACTCGGTGGTATTTGGCGACGCCTCGCGCCTGCCCGCTCTGATGGCCTCGGGGCTGGCGCGAGCCAGCGCCGTGGTCATCACCTACCTGGAAACGCCCGCCGCCATCAAGGTGCTGGCGCATGTGCGCGCCCACGCGCCCCAAGTGCCGGTGATTGTGCGCACGCAGGACGACCATGACCTAGAAGCCCTGCAGCAAGCCGGTGCCACAGAAGTGGTGCCCGAGGCCATTGAAGGCTCGCTGATGCTGGCCAGCCACGCCCTGGCGCTGGTGGGCGTGCCCATGCGCCGCGTGATCCGCACTGTGCAGGAACAGCGCGACGCCCGCTACAAACTGCTGCGGGGTTACTTTCACGGCGCCGATGACGACACCTTCGACGAACTCCATCAAGAGCGGCTTTCCACCGTGACGCTGGCCGAAGGCGCGCAGGCCCTGGGCCAACGCTTGTCGCGCCAGGGTTTGCCTGCGATGGACGTGCGGGTCGTCAGCCTGCGCCGACACACCGGCGAGCTGATGGACCTGGCGCAAGACCCGGTGTTGGCAGACGGCGACACGCTGGTACTCTCGGGCAGGGCACAAAGCCTGGCGCTGGCTGAGCAGTTGTTGCGCAAAGTTTGACTTGGGCTCAGCCCAAGACGCAGAACCGGGGTGCACAATAGTGGCTCAAAGCACAGGTTCCTGATACATGCAATACACGCCGTCCACCTTACCCGTCACCGAGTACCTCAAAGCCCACATCCGCACCGTGCCTGACTGGCCCGCGCCGGGCGTGCAGTTTCGCGACATCACGCCGCTGTTGCAAGACGCCAAGGTATTTCGGGTGTTGATTGACGCCTTTGTGCACCGCTACATGGACCCCCATATGCGTCCCGATGTGGTGGCCGGGCTCGATGCCCGAGGTTTCATTCTGGGTGCGGTGGTGGCCTATGAACTCAACGTGGGCTTTGTGCCCATCCGCAAAAAAGGCAAGCTGCCCTTCACCACGGTAGAAGAAACCTACGAACTCGAATACGGCAGCGCCACCGTTGAGCTGCACACCGATGCCGTCAAACCCGGCGACCGCGTGCTCTTGATCGACGATCTGATTGCCACCGGCGGCACCATGATGGCGGGCAAGAAACTGCTGGAAAAACTTGGCGCCCACGTGATGGAGGGCGCCGCCATTGTGGACCTGCCCGAACTTGGTGGCTCCGAGCGCCTGCGCGCCTCGGGCTTGCCCTTGTTCACTTTGCTGGACTTTGCCGGGCACTGACCGGCGCGCTTTTATTTGCCGATGCAGAAGCTGGAAAAAATCACGCCCAGCAAATCATCTGAGCTGAATTCACCCGTGATCTCGTTCAAGGCGTTTTGCGCCAGACGCAGTTCTTCGGCCAGCAAATCCAGCGACTGGGCTTGAGCCGCCAGGTGCGCGCTGGCCAATTCAAGATGGCTGGCCACCTGCTGCAGCGCCTGCACATGGCGCTCGCGCGCCATGTAGACGCCCTCAGCGCCTGGCTGCCAACCGGCCAGTTTCAGCAATTCATGGCGCAGCGTATCCAGCCCGGCGCCAGTTTTGGCCGACAGCACCAGTCCACTGGCGGGCAGCGTGCTGTCGCTGGCGTCCGCTTTGTTCCAGATATCCAGCACTGGCACGCGGGCAGATA
>JBIKZP010000472.1:0-2683 GCA_044354655.1 Rhodoferax sp.
TGACAAAAGTAAACGCATTAAAGCCGAGCAACACCTGAGTGCCTGCGCGCCAAGGGCACGCTTATTTCAGCTTGGCCAAGCGCTCTTTGGCGGTAATTGCCACCTCGGATTGAGGATAGGTCTTAAGGAGTTCTTCAAGCGTTTTTCGGGCGCCACGAACGTCTTTTAATTCCACCTGGCAGTTGGCAATGGAGAGCAGGGATTCTGGTGCACGCACATGGTCTGCTTCTCGTGCAATAAGCGCACGAAATTTCTGCATGGCTTCTTTGTAGTCGCGATTGGCATATTGCGCATTGCCTAACCAGAACAATGCGGCGCTGGTGAAGCCGCTGCGGGGATATTGCCTGATAAATTCTTGGAACAGATTGGCGGAAACTTCGAATTCCCCCTTGCGGAAAATCCCCAGGGCGTAATCAAAGTCCTTCTTCTCTGCGGGCTCTGCCAAGAACTCCTTGCCGTCCAGTGTGGTTTTGAAGGGCTCCAAAGGCCGAATACGTTCATCCACACTTTGCACCAAGTCTTTTTGTCGCCGCTGTGTGTCAGCCAGCTCATTTGACAGCTGTTCGTTTTGCCCTTTGATAGATGCAATTTCTGAGCGCAAGATTTCAAGTTGCGCTTGCAGATCGAGCAAACTGCGTCTGAATAGGGACAAGTCCTCCGCGGCTCGCAATACCTCTAGCTCCGCTTTTAGAGCGGCGCTCTGCTTTTCGGTCAATGCTTTTTGGCGATCTGCATCAACCGATGATCGTATCGCTTCAGTGGACTGACGAAGTGTTTCAACCTTTTGTCTCAAATCAAGAATCGCCTGCCGTGCCTCATCATCCTCAAAAAAGGCAGCCGATGCCATGCCGGCGTTCAAAGCCAACAGCATGGCAACGATCGTTGATTGAAACGACTTCATAAAGCGAAAAGTCATTGTCGTTAGCGGTTGGTAATTTCTACACGACGATTTTTAGACATGGCGGTGTCATCGGTGCCTTGCGCTGCCGGCTTTTCTTTGCCAAAGCTAACCGCTTCCATTTGGGACTCTGCTACGCCCAGAAGCCCTAGCGCATTGCGAACTGATTCAGCCCGTTTTTGTCCCAGTGCCAGGTTGTATTCACGCCCGCCAGAATCGTCGGTATGGCCTTCCAGGGAAACCTTGCGGTTTTTGTCGGCCTTGATCAAGCGGGCCTGCGTTTCAAGGATCGACTGGAACTCTGGCCTGATGATGTAACTGTCGTAGTCAAAGTAGATGATTCGCCCGTTGGCTGCATTGGCGTCGGCAGAGTTGGTCTTGCCCAGGTCAACAGGCACTACCGTGGTTTTAGCAACCACCGCAGCAGCAATTCCAGAGGGTTGCGGGGTAACAGCAACGCTGGACGCGGACTGGGCTACTGAGCTACCGGACTTATCTTCAACGGCCACATCGTCAAGTTTGACGGTGGATCCGCACCCCACCAAAATGGTGGCGGAACCCAGAATAGTCCACAAATATTTCATGCAATCTCTCCAATGTAGTTATCTAGAAAACGGGCCCCAGTCCGGCTCGCGAATGTTGCCATTTTGACCAGCCAACCGAGCTTTAAGTTTACCGTCCAATGTGGTGGTCATCAGCACTTCTTTCCCCTGAATTTGGGTGGCAAACAACAACAACTTGTTGTTGGGGGAAAAACTGGGACTCTCGTCAGAAGATGTATCGGTAATTGGCGTTACCTGGCCCGTGCTCAGGTCCATCACAAACAATTTGAAGGCGCCGCTCACCCGGGAAACATAGGCCAGCCAACGCCCATCGGGGCTTACCGAAGGCGAAATGTTGTAGTTGCCCGTGAAGGTGACCCGTTCAGCTGGCCCCCCTGAGGCAGGCATTTTGTAAATTTGGGGCGCACCTCCACGGTCGCTCACGAAATAGATCAGCCGGCCATCCTGCGAATAGACAGGCTCGGTATCAATGCTGCTGGATTGGGAAAGTCGGCGTGGCTCACCCCCATTGGCGTCAATGACAAACAACTGCGAACCCCCGTCGCGGCTCAAGGTTACGGCCAGTGTGCGGCCATCAGGAGACCAGGCGGGCGCACTGTTGGAGCCTTTGTAGTTGGCGATCAAGCGCCGCTTGCCGGTTGTCAGGTCGTGAACGTAAACAACAGGTTTGCGCGCCTCCAGAGAGACGTAAGCCAGTTGCGTGCCACTGGGGGACCAAGCGGGTGAAATGATGGGCTCCATGCTGGACAAGGCCGACTGGGCATTTTCCCCGTCCGCATCAGCCACCCACAACTGGAACCGCTGCCCCACTTTGGTGACGTAGGAGATACGGGTTGAAAACACGCCTTTGTCACCCGTTAATTTCTCGTAAATGTAGTCAGCCGTTCTGTGGGCCGCCATGCGCAGATCGGCGGGTGCCACAGCAAAGCTCTGTCCGCCCAAGTCCTGCCCGCGCACGACATCCCACAACCTGAATCTGACGTCATAGCGCCCATCGGCTAAACGCGTGACGCTGCCGCTCACCAGGGAATCGGCGCCTTTTTGTCGCCAGACAGAAACATCAGGCCTGGCGTTTTCATCGGGAAAATGGCCTGATGAATCTATCAGCCTGAACTGACCGCTGCGCTCAAGGTCAGCCTGAATGATTTGTCCCAGCTTTTGGGGCGTCGCCTCCTCACCCTTGAAAACGGTGACCGCGAGGGGCAACTGTTTGAGACCCACA
>JBIKZP010000473.1:0-2674 GCA_044354655.1 Rhodoferax sp.
AGCGGTGACTAGCATCCTTAATTTGTGGGCCAAGTCGGGATGGTAGTCCGGAGTGCCGGCCCCATTGTGCCCAGTGCTCTGTATTTGAGATGGCCTCCAACACCGCCCGCTCGGGCATGTGCGCCATGATCAGGGTTTCAAGGTCGACAGCAGTTGCAGGGTACCCACTGCTTGAAGCCGCCTTACGACTGGCCGCCCATGTCTTCCTCGCTGAAGGTATGCCTGTTGGCCGGTGCCCACGGCGGTATCCAGGAAGTTAGCTTTTTGGTCAAGCGCCCTTTTGACTGCACGGACCAGCCCGTCGGCGCCATCGGTCCATCCACGGGACGCGGCGTATGCCGCGACTGCTGCAGTGTCAGCCGCTTCGCATGGCAAGCGATCCCAGAATCTATTAAAGTTCAACGATCCGGTCACGAAAACTTCCCCCGCCTTGATCGCATTTGCCAGTTCAAGAATGGCAACGACCTCCAGTTGGCGACGGTTGAACACTCGTGTGTCACTGGTATGGTCATGAACGAGGGCATGCCATTCGCGCGGCAAAGTATTGGGCGCCACACCAGCAATGCTCAAATAGTCACTCTGCGATGCATCACTTTTTAGTGCCTTGGCTAAGCAGAGCAATCCATCGGAGTCAGCCGTACTTTGCAACGGCAAAATCTCGACCAGCTGCACCAAAGCGCTTCGCAATGGCACAAACATTGCCCGTGCAAAGGGGCGCCAGTTTTGCTTCTCATGTTGCAGGTGTTCGTCGCAGCTTTGTACGAGCGCCTGGTGACCACCTTGTGCCGTAAACAGCGCCTGCGCCAGTGACACCTTTTCCATTGGTTCAACGTCAAATCCGTGAACCACCAGCGAGTCCCGAAACGCGCGAATGAGGGTGTCTGTTTTATTGCGCCGTGTTTGATACCACTCCGTAAGGCGTAGCTCACTTTTCCATTCGACTTTGCGTGCGAGCCTGAGCAGCATTTGTGTCAGGCCGTCGAGGACTTGGCCGCGCGCATCGTGAATTACCGCCATCAGCAATGTGTGACGCCGCGGGGTGATGTAATCCCGCAATTCCAGTGCATTGAGCCGTTTAGCCTCGTTGGCCCATTGCGAGATCTTTGAATCGGCGATTGACTGCAATGCCGTGGCTGAATTTGGGAGCCCTTGAAGCCACTGGTAGCGGTCGATCAACGCGTTGAGATTCTTGCGCGAAGGTCTACCGGGTGTCGCGCACGGATTCGCAAATGGTGATTTCTGCGTCTTCGGATCGACGACCAGCAGCGTTTCCAACATACCGTGCTGCGCCGAACTGAGACGGCCACACACTTCGGCCCATTGGGCTGTGTTCGTTTTGCTGTGCCAGGTACCGGCGAGCCGACGTAACGTTGCAAGAGGCGGCAATTCGAAGTCATGCCGAATGAGTGCGTCAATCGCCGAATTCATAATGTCAGCTGGATCGGTGCGCGCTCGTGCAGTCTTACACATCGTCGCTTGCGCCAAAGCACGTCCCGTGGCTCCCCAAGCAGTCACTTTTAAGCGACTGAGGATCGCCTGGCGATGCCGAAAGTGCGTTCGGATTGGGCAAGTTAGCGTTGCTTCGGATTCGATGGCCATTTTTCGGGCGACGTACTCAACTGCTGCAAGCGGGACATCGCCGACAGACATAAACCGCCCGATGGTCTGGAAGATCTTCAGATGCACCAGTAATGCAACTTGGGTCTCTGGTGTCCGCGCCACGCTTGGCGCCCACTTGCGCTCATCGAAACTTGGATTGAAGAGCTCCTGCAAATCGCCTGGAGTCAGCGGATCAGGTAGTTCGGGATAGATTACGCTTGCCGAGGTGGTGGTCATACGGAGCCCAAAGTGTCAGGACCGCTAACCTTAACAAGACTAAAACGGCGTCGGCGCTATGCCAAAAACTGGAAATCTAGGCTGAGTGGCCGAATTTGCACGAATCTTACCGGCGGGCCAAGTAGTCGTGCCCACAATCTTCACACCACGCCCTGGCAAAGCCGTGGGCAAAAATGCCGCATTCCAGATACTTGCGAAAGGCCTGGCGGACATAGGGCTTATGGGTGTGGTGGTCGCCCTGGCCGTCGAACTGGCCCGCGCTGGCAAGTTCATGCCAGGCCTCGAAGTGCTCGGCGATGGTTTGGTAGAGCAGAGTCCGCTCGGGGTGGCGCGGGTTGTAGAGTTTGGGTTTGGCACTCGATTGCCCACCTGCATGAGAATGAGATAGCTGCCTGCGCATATTGCAATCGCGAATCAAAATGCAGCCACGAGACTGGTTTCTCGAACAGGATCGAAAAATTGGCGACGGCATGAAAGGCTTGTTTATTCGGCGGATCCAAACAGGTCATTGAGCGTTCTTGTGCCTGTGGGCGCCACAGTGGAAGTCATGGGTACGCCCTTGGGGTATTCCTCGGCAATGTGGTCTTTCCAGCAGGTGACAGGGTTGGCCGCACTGGACCTTTTCCCCTGAATCGCCTTGCTGCGTCCGAACTCAGTCCAAAGGTAATACTTCGAGCTAATTTTTTCAACGTGGGCAGCGCTGTTTGAACCGTGTCCCAAACGACTTCAAGGTTGATGTCGAAGTAGCCATGTGCAATCCTGTTGCGCATACCCCGCATGCTGCGCCAAGGGATTTGCTTGTGCTACCCAGTAAAAGCCGGGTACTGATCCATCACCT
>JBIKZP010000474.1:0-2666 GCA_044354655.1 Rhodoferax sp.
TGGGGGTGGTGTTGGGGGGCAAAAGTCACAGCGGATAGCCCGTTCACTGTATCGGTTTCAATGACCCCTGGAATGATCTCCAGCAATTTCCCCAAGGTTTCGTGCCGGAATGGACCTATGCCACCCGCAAACCGACTCGGCGTTGCGCGCCCCGGGCGCGCGCCAGTTCGTCTACTGCCAGGCTCAGGGCTTTGATGCCGGCGCCAATTTGCTCGGCGTTGATGGACGACAAGCGCAGCCTGAAGTAGGGGCAGGGGTAGGGCGGGCTCATGAAGAAGACCTCGCCGGCCTCAATCAGCACGCCATGCGAGCGCGCAATCAGGGCCAGCTCGCCCGAGTCAACCCAGGCCGGCGCCCGCACCCAAACCGAGGCGCCACCCGAGGGCAGGGTGAATTCAAAGTCGGGCAGGCACGCGGTCAAGGCCTGGGCCACCAGCGCCATGCGCTCCTGCATGGCCTGGTTGACCCGCCGCGCATGGGCATCGTGATGGCCCAGCGACAAAAACAGGGCAAAGGCGTGCTGCAAGAAGGCACTGGGGTGGCGCATCATGGCGTGGCGCAAACCGCGCAACTCGGCAATCAGCGCGCGCGGCGCCACGATGTAACCCAGGCGCAGCGACGGCGACAAACTCTTGGAGACCGAGCCCACGTAAATCACACGCCCCACTTTGTCCAGGCTTTTGAGCGCGGGCATGGGTTCTCCGGCGTACAGGTTCTCGGCCTCGTAGTCGTCCTCGATCACCACAAAATTTTCTTGCGCTGCCTGGCTCAGCAGCAGTTTGCGCCGCTCCAGACTGAGGGTGCCGGTGGTTGGGCTTTGGTGCGAGGGCGTAACAAACACGTAGTCCAGCGCCGGCAGGCGCTCCACCACCAGGCCGTGCGCGTCTACCGCCACCGGCACGCACTGGGGCTGGCGCAGGGCAAAGCTGTTGCGCGCATGCGGGTGGCCGGGCTCTTCCAGACCAACGCGCTTGGTCGCGTCAAACAGGGCTTCGGCCAGCAGGTAGTAGGCGTGCTGGGCGCCCACGGTGATGATGATTTCTTCTGGCAAGGCAAACACGCCGCGCTTGGGCAGCAGGCGCAGGCGAATTTGCTCAATCAGCTCGGGCACGTCGCTGAGTTCAAAGTCCGGCGTCCAGTGCGGCAAGTGGGCGCGCGCCAGGCTGTGCACGCAGCACTCGCGAAACGCCTCCGACGGAAACAGCAGCGGGTCAAAAGTACCGTAGACAAAGGGGTAGGCGTAGTTGCGCCACTGGTCGGGTTTGGCCAGAGTACGCTGGTCGGCCAAGGAGCGCAGCACGCGCGCGGTCCAGTCGGGCGGTTGGCTGACGGCGGCGCTGCCCGCCGTGCCGGCAAGCCCAACCAGGGCGGGCGCCTGCGCCTGAAACGGGTCTAGCGGCTTGTCCTGGGCCACGGCGGCGTGCTGCTTGTTGGTGACAAACACGCCACTGCGCGGGCGCGATTCAATGAAGCCGTCGTCTATCAGGTGCATATAGGCCGCAGTCACCGTATTGCGGCTCAGGCCCAGCACGTGGGCCAGCTCGCGCGACGAGGGCAGCAGGGCGCCCACCGGCAAGCGGCCGTCCAGAATGGCTTGCACCACCGACAGGCGCAAGCGCTGCTGCAGAGGCAAAGCGGGCTTGTCGGGCAGGGCAAACAGGCTTTCCCACTGGGCGTCTTTGGTTCGGTGAAATTTGGTCATGGTCCAGTTCCAGGGTGACAGATCCAGTTGTGGTGCGCCATTGTGCCCAATTCGCCCCACAAGCGGGGTGCTGGCTTGTGCGAATGACCGCATCTGGCTCTATCAAACTGGCCCCAACTTCTCTATTCTCAAGCACCAACACATCCTTACTGGAGATCGAATTGAGCCACGCCCCCATCACCACCGCCACCCTGGAAGCCTTCAGTGCGGCCTGGAACCGCCACGACATTGACGCCCTGATGAGCTTCATGACCGACGACTGCGTCTTCATGACCGCTGCCGGCCCCGATGTCTGCGGCACCCGCCATGCAGGCACCGAAGCCGTGCGCAAAGCCTTTGCGGGCGCGTGGGGCGGTGTGCCCGATGTGCAGTGGCTCAATGGCAAACACTTTGTACAGGGCGACTTTGGCGTTTCGGAGTGGACCTTTGTAGGCACCGCCGCCGACGGCAGCCGCATTGAGACCGATGGCGTTGACCTTTTCACGTTCCGCGACGGAAAAATTGCCGTGAAAAACGCCTTCCGCAAAGCCCGCCCCAACCTGCCCGCTTCCAAATAAATACCGAAAAAATACAAAGGCATCAGGCCATGAGCACCGCAAGTGATACCCGCTACGACCCGCAGTACGACCCCCTGGTAGCCGCCAACCCCGGCGCCGGACGCGGCTACGCACCGACCTACTGGGTCGCCAGCGCCGGTACACCCCCGGCAGACGACGGCCCCATCCAGGGCGATGTCGACGTGGACGTGGTGGTCATCGGTTCCGGCTCGACCGGCATGTCCACGGCGCTGTACCTGGCGCAAGAGCATGGCATTCAGGCCGTGGTGCTGGAAGCCAATCAGACCGCCTGGGGTTGCTCCAGCCGCAGCGGTGGCCAGGGCCAAAACGCCAGCGGCCGCCTGACCCGTTCGCAATGGATTGAACGCTGGGGCCTAGAGACGGCTAAGAAGCTCGACACCGAGATT
>JBIKZP010000076.1:0-8081 GCA_044354655.1 Rhodoferax sp.
ACAGTTCAGCGGCGGCCAGCAAAAACGGCTGGGTAGCCGGTTTGGTGGGTTGCAGCAGCGTGGCCTCTAGCGTGGCGGCTACCAGGGTTTCTAGGTTGCGTCGGCCAATTTCGGGGTTGGCGTATTTGGAGCCAATGACTTCGCCTTGCTCGGTCAGGCGAATCTGCCCGCGCACGGTGCCCGGGGGCTGCGCCAGAATGGCCTGGTAGCTGGGGCCGCCGCCCCGGCCCACGGTGCCACCGCGACCGTGGAACATGCGCAACTGGATGCTGCGCCCGCTGCGGGTGTCGGTGGCCAATTGGTCAAACAGCTCGACCAGGTCAATCTCGGCGCGGTACAGCTCCCAGTTGCTGGTGAAGATGCCACCGTCTTTGTTGCTGTCGGAATAGCCCAGCATGATGTCTTGCTCGGCGCCGCTGCGGATGAGCAACTCCTTGACGCCGGGCAGGGCGTAAAACTCACGCATGATGGGCGCGGCGTTGCGCAGGTCCTCAATGGTTTCAAACAGCGGCACCACAATCAGGTCGGAGTGGCTGGAGTTGTCACTCAGCAGCCCTTGCATCAGCCCCACTTCTTTTTGCAGCAGCAACACTTCAAGCAGGTCGCTGACGGTTTCGGTGTGGCTGATGATGTAGTGGCGAATGGCCTGGGCGCCAAATTGCTGGCGCATCACCTGGGCCATCTCAAAAATGGCCAGTTCACCCTGTGTGTGGGCCGAGTACGCCGTCGCCATCACGCGCAGCGGGCGCGCCTCATTGAGCAGGTCTACCAGCAAGTGGCGCTTGGCCATTTCGTCCAGGCCAGAGTAGGCAGGCTCCAACCGGGCCACTGCCAGCAATTCGGCCACCACGGCCTCATGTTTGTCTGAGCTTTGGCGCAGGTCTACCGTGGCCAGGTGAAAGCCAAACACTTCCACCGCCCGAATCAGCGGATGCAAGCGCTGCGCTACCAGGGCGGCGCCGTGGTTGGCCAGCAGCGAGGCTTCAATGGTGCGCAGGTCGGCCAGAAATTCTTCGGCGCTGGCGTAGGCATTTTGCGGGGCGACCGCGTGGCGCGCGGCTTCACCGCCGGTCAGGTTTTGCAAGGCGGCCGCCAGACGGGCATACATGCCAATCAAGGCACGCCGGTAGGGCTCGTCCTGGCGGTGCTCGTTGGTGTCGGGCGAGCGGTCGGCCAGTGCTTGCATGGTGGGTAGGCAGTCCACCAGTCGGGTGGAGAGCGACAGTTCACCGCCCAGAAAGTGCACCTCGGTCAGGTAGTGACGCAAGGCAACTTCGGCCTGGCGACGCAGTGCATGCGACAGGGTTTGCGCGCTGACGTTGGGGTTGCCGTCGCGGTCGCCGCCAATCCACTGGCCCATGCGCAAAAAACTGTGTACCGGGTGTTGGCCGAGTTCGCGCTCCAGGTCGGCATAGAGCTTGGGAATCTCGCGCAAAAACGTGGACTCGTAATAGCTCAGCGCGTTTTCCACCTCGTCGGCCACGGTCAGTTTGCTAAACCGCAGGAGCCGGGTTTGCCAGAGCTGTAAAACGCGGGCGCGCATGTGGTCTTCATTGGCGCTGAGTTCGCGTGGGGTCAACGCGTCTTTGCGGGCGCTGACCGCAGCGCCTTTGAGTTTGATGTCGTCACGCGTGGTGAGCAGTTGCGCTATGTCGCGCTCGGCGTCCAGAATGCTTTTGCGTTGTACCTCGGTGGGGTGCGCGGTCAGCACGGGGGAGACATAGCTGGTAGCCAGTGTTTTGGCAATGGTGCGCGGCGTGATGCCGGCCCAGCGCAGGCGTGCCAGCGCCACTTCAATGCTGCCTTCTTGCGTATCCCCGGCGCGTTCATGGATGGCGCGGCGGCGAATGTGGTGGCGGTCTTCGGCCAGGTTGGCCAGGTGGCTGAAGTAGGTGAAGGCGCGAATCACGCTCACCGTTTGGTCGCCGCTCAAACCTTTGAGCAGTTTTTTAAGCGCCTTGTCGGCTGCGTGGTCGGCATCGCGGCGAAAAGCGACCGAGAGTTTGCGTATTTGCTCAATCAGCTCATACGCGGCTACCCCCTCTTGCTCCCGTATGACGTCACCCAGTATGCGGCCCAGTAAGCGGATGTCTTCCACCAGCGGGCGTTCGTTTTCTTTTTCTTTGGCTGAAGCGTCGGATTTAGGGGCTTGGGTCATGAAAGTTAGAGCAGAAATGGGGGCATTTTAAGGGGTGTGCCATGCTAGCATTCAAGGCTAGCTACCGATTACCACCGGGTTACCGGCCCCCTGATTTTATTAACCTGAGCCCGCCCGCGCATGAGCAGTTTGACCATAGCAACCCGAGAAAGTCGTCTGGCCCTGTGGCAGGCCGAGCATGTCAAAGCCCTGTTGGAGCAACGCGGCCACCAGGTCACCCTGCTGGGCATGACCACCAAGGGTGACCAAATTTTGGACCGCGCCTTGAGCAAGGTGGGCGGCAAGGGCTTGTTTGTCAAAGAGCTGGAAGTAGCGTTGGAGGAAGGCCGTGCTGATTTGGCGGTGCATTCCCTCAAAGACGTGCCCATGGATTTGCCCGAAGGCTTTAGCCTGGCTTGCGTCATGGCGCGGGAAGACCCGCGCGATGCGCTGGTGTCCCCAAATTTCCACTCTCTGGCGGCGCTGCCTCATGGCGCCGTGGTGGGTACCTCCAGTCTGCGCCGCATGGCCTTGCTGCGCGCTTTGCGTCCTGATTTGAAGATTGAGCCTTTGCGCGGCAACCTGGACACACGTTTGCGCAAGCTCGACGAGGGCCACTACGACGCCATTGTGCTGGCCGCCGCCGGCCTCAAGCGCCTGGGACTGGGGCAGCGTATCCGCGAGGTGTTCGAGCCGGCCGTGATGTTGCCCGCCGCTGGTCAAGGGGCCTTGGGCATTGAGGTGTGCAGCCACCGCCAGGACGTCATCGACGCGCTGGCCCCGCTGGCACACTCAGACACCTGGCTTACCGTGGCCGCAGAGCGGGCCGTGAGCCGTGCCATGGGCGCGAGTTGCTCCATGCCGTTGGCGGCTTTTGCCACGTTACAGGACGGCAGTTTGCACTTGCGCGCCGCTTGGGGCGACCCCGAGGGCGCCTTGCCCCTCGTGCAGGTGCAAGCCCGCGCTTCCGCCTCAGGCCAGCTGGAGGCTGCTGCGCTGGGCACCCAGGTGGCCCACGAACTGATGGCTGGCGTGACGGCGGCCGGTGGCACCCTGCTCACGCAAGATCAGACCAGCGGCACCTAACGATGCGTGTGATCGTGACGCGGCCGGCGCGAGAGGCGGCCCAATGGGTGCGGGAGTTGTTGCACCAAGGCGTGCAGGCGCAGGCCCTGCCTTTGATTCAGGTCGGGCCGGTGGCTGAGTTGGCGCCTTTGCAGGCGGCCTGGCGCCAGTTGCCAGCCTATGCCGCTGTGATGTTTGTCAGCGCCAACGCAGTGGAGCAGTTTTTTGCCGCCAAACCGGCCTCAGCCCAAGCCTTCACGGCGGCAGGTGCTCTTCAACCCCGTGCCTGGGCCACTGGCCCTGGCACAAGCGCTGCTTTGCTGCGCGCTGACGTGGCGCCGGCGGTTTTGGACGCGCCCGCCGCCGATGCTCCCCAATTCGATTCCGAAGCCTTGTGGACGCGTGTGAGCCGCCAGGTTCAAGCCGGGAGCCGGGTATTGATCGTGCGCGGGTGTGATGCCGTTGTGCCCGGCACTGCTTGCGTTGGCCCTGATACGGTTGAAACTGACCTTGCCGGGGTGGGCCGCGACTGGCTGGCCCAGCGGCTACTGCAGGCGGGAGCCACCGTGGATGGGGTGGTGGCTTACCAGCGTTCGGCGCCGGTATGGCTGGCCCCTGAGCGCGCCTTGGCGCAGCAGGCAGCCGGCGATGGCTCGGTCTGGCTTTTCAGCAGCACCCAAGCCGTGACCCACTTGCTGGCTTTGCTGCCTGGGCAAGTCTGGACGGCAGCCCGTGCCGTAGCAACGCACGCCCGAATTGCACAAGCCTTGAGAAATGCCGGTTTTGGCAGGGTTGCCGAGTCGCGTCCTACCCTGCGCGACGTGATGGCCTCTATAGAATCGATGCCATGAATCCTGAACCCAGCCAGACCACGACGCCCCAATCCTCCATGCCGGACACGCCAGTTGTAGCCGCTGGCGTGCGTCCCGTCGCTTGGCTTGTGTGGCTTCTCAGCGCGCTGGCCTTGGTCGCGCTGGTGTCCAGCGGGCTGCTGTGGCAAAAGCTATCTTCCATTCAGGAACACCTGGCGCGGCAAAGCGCCGAGTCCACGGGACTGTCGCAGGAGGCGCGTGCCCAAGCCAAGCAAGCGCAGGAACTGGCGCGCGAGACCGCTGCACGGGTGTCTGTTTTTGAGGCACGTCTGAGCGAGATTGCCCTGCAACGCAGCCAGCTGGAAGAGCTGATGCAAAGCCTGTCGCGCTCGCGTGATGAAAACTTGGTGGTTGACATTGAGTCCTCCATCCGCCTGGCCCAGCAGCAGGCCCAGCTCACCGGCAGCGTGGAGCCTTTGCTGGCTGCTTTGAAAAGTGCCGACCAGCGCGTGTTGCGCGCGGCCCAGCCCCGACTGACGACCTTACAGCGGGCCCTGGCCCGTGACATAGACCGCATCAAGTCGTCTACCGTGACCGATACCCCCAGCCTGTTGATCAAGCTCGATGAGCTGGTGCGCCTGGCCGACGAGTTGGTGCTGGTCAATGCGGTGATGTCGCCGTCAGCCCTTACATCGCCCAAAACGCTGGGTTTGGAGCCCGCCCAAAATTGGTGGCAGCGCGTCTTGCAGCGGGTGCTGGACGAAGCCCGTGGCCTGGTGCGCGTCAGCAGCATTGCACAGCCCGAGGCGGCGCTGCTGTCGCCCGAGCAGTCGTTCTTTCTGCGCGAAAACTTAAAGCTCAAGCTGCTCAATGCGCGCTTGGGCTTGCTGGCACGGCAACTGGAGTCGTCACGCGCCGATGTGGCGGCGGCTTCGGTCTCAATCAATAAGTACTTTGACGCCAGCCACCGCAAAACCCAGACGGCCGCCACCTTGTTACAGCAAGTGCAAGAACAAATGAAGACGCTGCAGTTGCCCCGGGTGGATGACACGCTGGCGGCACTCACCACGGCGGCGGCGGGGCGCTAAGCATGCGCGCTGCATTGTGGTTTTTAGCCCTGTTTGGCATGGCCGTGGCCGTGGCCCTGTTTGCGGGCAACAACCAGGGCACCATCACCGTGTTCTGGCCACCGTACCGGTTGGACCTGTCTTTGAACCTGGTGGTTTTGTTGCTGGCCCTGCTGTTTTTTGTGCTGCACGTGGCCTTGCGCTCCCTGGCTGCCCTGTTTGCGATTCCCGGACAGGCGCGGCGCTGGCGCTTGCAACACCAGGAACGCGCCATGCACGTGTCGCTGCTTGAATCGCATGCCCACCTGATTGCCGGGCGCTTCATCCGCGCCCGCAAAGCTGCAGACATGGTTTTGTCGCGTGAACACACCATGGCGCGCAGTGGCGAGGTGCTGCCCTATGCCGGTCGATTGCGTGTGCTGTCACACCTGTTGGCGGCCGAAAGTGCCCACACCCTTCAAGACAAAGCCGCGCGTGAAGAGCACTTTCGTTTGGCCCTGGATGAAGCGCTGCGGCGCGACACCCGGGAAACGCAAGAAGGATTGCAATTGCGTGCAGCCCGCTGGGCCCTGGACGACCATGACGCGGCCCAAGCCCTGCAGTGGCTTGACGAACTGCCACTGGGTGCCGGACGGCGCACCATTGCCTTGCGTCTGCGGCTCAAGGCCGCCCGCATGGCGCACCAAACGCTGGAGGCGCTGGAGACGGCGCGGCTGTTGGCCAAACACCGGGCTTTTTCACCCGTGGCTGCTCAGGGCATCTTGCGCGGTCTGGCGCTGGAACTGCTCAACGCAGCCCACGACCCCGACCAACTGCAAACCGCCTGGGACCAGTTGGAGGCGCTTGAGCAAGCCCTGCCCGAAGTGGCCACCCAAGCAGCCCAAAAAATGCTGCAGCTGGGCGGTGATGTGAACCTGGCACGCACTTGGTTGTTGCCCGTCTGGGCGCAAATGTCAAACGCAGGTGCATTGACCCAGACGCAGGTGGTCAACCTGATTCGCGTGCTTGAAAACAGCTTTTTGCAGGGTGACGCGGTGCCCGACCCAGCCTGGCTCACGCGCATTGAACAAACCCAAATGACTAACCCGGGCGACGCGCCCCTGCAATACCTTGCGGGCATTGCCTGCATGCGCCTGCAACTCTGGGGTAAGGCCCAGCAGTTGTTGAAACAGGCCATGCCCCGGCTCCAGGACCCCATGCTGCAGCGCAGCGGCTGGCTCGCCTTGGCTGAACTGGCCGAGCGCAAAGGCGAGGATGCCGCCGCTACGCAGGCTTGGAGGCAGGCGGCTAAGAGTTGAAGGCTGGAATGTGTGAGCTTCGGTCACTCGTGGTCAATCAGGCCATTTATTTGTGGCCAGCTAGGGCCACTAGTTAGTAGCCGGAATCAACCCAATCTGTACATTCAGCCCTGGCCGTTGAAGGTCCAATTCGCAGCGCTAGTAGCCAGTAAAATTTCATCTACATCTTGGTTGAAATTTTTTCTTTGAGGGGTGTGTGACATGCAAATCACCATTGAAACTTTTGTTAAAGCGCCCCTTGGAACGGTATGGGCAGCCTATACAACACCAGAAGACATTAAGCAGTGGAACACTGCTTCTGATGACTGGCACACGACTGAATCTTTTGTTGATTTACGCGTGGGGGGTGTATTTACTTCGCGCATGGAAGCGAAAGATGGCAGCTTTGGCTTCGATTTCGCTGGGACGTACACCAGGGTCGTTACCAACGAGCGTATTGAGTATGCGTTTGGAGACCGAAACGCGGCGGTCGAGTTCATCGACGGCGCTGATGGTGTGAAGATCCGCGTTACTTTCGATGCGGAATCCGAACATGCAGTGGCGCAACAGCGTCAGGGGTGGCAAGCCATCTTGAATAACTTCGCCAAGCACGTCCAGGCTACTAATTCATAGCTTGAACCATGTGACTGCTTTGAAGCACATCGGCTGACCGCCACCAGTCTGCCGGCCCGAGAGCTCTAACGCTATTCAACACCTTCAAGGCAGCAGCTCAAGCCACAGGCCATGCACACCAATAATCCGCCTAACTCTTAGGGGTGTAGCAACCCAAAAAAAGGGGCACTTGAAGTGCCCCTTTTCGCGTCAAACCCTTACGGGCTGTTGCTTTTTAACTGCCAGATTTATCTTCAAACGGCAGGCTCATGTTGCGCAAGTCGCGCTTGGTTTCCACCAGGACCAGCGGGCCCTCGGTGCTTGCCGCCACGGGAGGACGCTCGCGGATCACGCGCACCGGTTTGGGTTCCGCAGCGATGGCGGCTTGCACAGCGGCGATCTTGGCGGGGTCGGAATTGACCCAGCTTAAACCGGAGCCTTGTGCCACTTGGGCCAGGTCATTCAAGGGCAGCTCGAAAGACGTGACCTTGGGCATCTCGGCTGACACCGCATTGGCTGTCGCCTGTGGGGCTACTTTGGCGGCTGCAGGTGCTTGCACGGGGGCAACTGCGGCCACAGGTGCGGGCGTTGCTGCTACCGGTGCTACAGGTGCTGCAACTTCAGCTGGCGCAGCTGGGGCTGCAGCTTGAGCTGTCACAGGTGCAGTATCAGCAGGGGCGCTGAAGTAGGACTTGCGTGGCTCGGCAGGGGCTTGCGCTTGACCTTGACCTGCTTCGTCGGCATGGCCATGATGGCCGTTTTGGCCTTGCTCGCCCGTTGGCTCGCTGAAGCCGCCTTCAGCACCTGACTCCTGGCGCTGACCTTGCGGTGCACGCTCGCTGCGCTCACCGCGGGGCCCACGTTCGCGGCCGTAGCGATCACGTGAACGCTTTTCGCGCGGCTCGGTGCCCTCGGGGCGGGCGGTCGACTCCTGGCCTTGCTCCAGTCCGCTGGCTGCTTCCTGCGTGGACAGGGCTTGAGGGGCTTGCTGATCTGAGCGTCCCGCATCTTGGCGGTCGCCTTCTTCTGGGCGACGGGCACGTTCTGGGCGACGCTCATTGCGGCCACCGCGCTCGCCACGCTCACTACGTTCACCACGCTCGGAGGGCGC
>JBIKZP010000475.1:0-2661 GCA_044354655.1 Rhodoferax sp.
CTAGGGCGTCGCAGCAGCGAGGGTGTTGAGCGGCGTAAGCGCTGTGCCCTGGGTCAGGTAGCCAATCAGGTTATCGGCGGCCAGGTTGGCCATGGCCAGGCGTGTGGACAGGGTGGCACTGGCGATATGCGGGGTCAGCACCACATTGGGCACGGTGAGCAAGTCGGGGTGAAGTCTGGGTTCGCCCTCAAACACATCCAGGCCAGCCGCCGCAATGGTTTTTTTCCGCAAGGCTTGCGCCAGTGCGGCATCGTCCACAATGCCGCCGCGCGCGATGTTGACCAGGGTGGCGGTCGGCTTCATGAGCGCGAGTTCGGCCGCCCCAATGGCGTGGTGCGACTGGGCCGAATAAGGCAGCACCAGCACCAAGTGGTCTGCCGTTTTGAGCAGTTCCTCCTTGCTGACGTAGCGGGCCTTGCAGTCGGCCTCGGTGGCGGCGTCCAGGGCCGAACGGTTGTGATAAATCACCTGCATGCCAAAACCGTGTGCACCGCGACGGGCAATGCCCTGCCCTATGCGACCCATGCCCAAAATACCCAAGGTACTGCCGTGTACCTCGGCACCGGCGAACATGTCGTAGCTCCATTGGGTCCACTGGCCAGCGCGCAGGTAGTGCTCGGACTCGGTCATGCGCCGGGCCGTGGCCATCAGCAGGGCAAAGCCGAAGTCGGCGGTGGTTTCGGTCAGCACATCCGGCGTGTTGCTGGCCAACACGCCGGCGGCGGTCATGGCCGGCACGTCAAAGTTGTTGAAACCCACAGCCATGTTGGCGCAAATTTTGAGTTGCGGGCAGACAGCCAGCACGGCCGCATCAATGCGCTCGCTCCCGGTGGTGAAGGCGCCCTGCTGACCCTGGAGTTTTTCAATCAGTTGGGCCGGCGTCCACAATACATCGGCCTGGTTGGAGGTGACCGTGAAATGCTGGGCCAGCTTGTCCAGCACTTCAGGGAAAACGGCGCGCGCGACGAGGATAGACGGTTTGTTCATGGTGGCTTATAGGAAGAAAATGAAGGTCATCGCAACGAACAAGGGAACCAGGATGGCGCCCGACCACAGCATGTAGCCAAAGAAGCCAGGCATGTTGACACCGCGGTCTTCGGCAATGGCTTTGACCATCAGGTTAGGGGCATTGCCAATGTAGGTGTTGGCGCCCATGAAGACGGCGCCGGCCGAAATGGCGGCCAGCGTGGTGGCCATGGAGGTCATGAGCACGGCTGGATCGCCTCCCGCCGTATTGAAAAAAACCAGGTAAGTGGGGGCGTTGTCCAGAAATGAACTCAGGAGGCCGCTGGCCCAAAAATACATGGCAGGGTCTGGACTGCCATCGGGACGGGTGACGGCTGCCACCACCGCACCAAACGGGCCTTGTGCGCCCGCCTTGAGCATGGCAATCACCGGAATGATGGTGATGAAAATACCCGCAAAAAGTTTGGCAACTTCTTGCATGGGTCCCCAGGCAAACTGGTTGTCAGCAAAAACTTTTGCCGGGGTGAGCTTGAGCGAGAGGCCCGTGATGATGATTAAACCCATGTCACGCACCAGCCCGGGCAACCCTACTTCGGTGCCTGCGATATGGAACGAGATGGGTGACTTCCACATGCCGCTGAGCAGCACCAATCCGATCACGGCGCCCAGCAACAAGAAATTGACGCCGCCCTCAAAGCCGATGCGCCGGGTGTCTGGCGTCGGGTCAATGGGCAGCACACCTTCTTTGCGGTAATACCAACTGTCGACCAAGAAAAAAATCAGCAGCAAGCTGCTTACCAGCATCAATGTTTCTGGAAAGATATGCCGCATAGTCCAGAAAAAATCAACGCCTTTGAGAAAGCCGAGAAACAGCGGAGGGTCTCCCAGCGGCGTCAGTGAGCCGCCTGCGTTGGATACCAAAAAGATGAAAAACACCACGACATGGGCTTTGTGAACGCGGTTGTCATTGGCGCGTATCAAGGGGCGAATCATCAACATGGACGCACCCGTGGTTCCCATGAAGCTGGCCAGCACAGTTCCAATGGCCAACAAACCGGTATTGAGTGCAGGACTGCCGTGGAAATTGCCCCGTATATGAATGCCGCCGGCGACAGTGAACAGGGCTGTGAGCAGCAAAATGAAGGGGATGTACTCGGCAAGCAAGGCATGCACCAGGCTGATGCCTGCTTCGCCGGTTCCAAACACCACGGCAAAGGGCAAAAAGAAAGCCAGGGCCCAGGCAGCGGTCACTTTGCCAAAGTGGTGGTGCCAAAAATGCGGCGCCAGCAAAGGCATCAATGCAATGGACAAGAGCAAGCCGGCAAACGGTACCCCCCAGACCGGCTGCAATTGGCTGCCATCAAAGTTGGCTGCGTGCCCCAGTTGGGGGATGAACAGGCAAAGGGCCAGTGACCAGGGGAGCATTTTTTTCATGGGACAAGCAATTGGTTGAGGGTTGTTATCTGAACGTATTCATCCGGGCTGGGTAATGTCAAAAACCTGGCGCAGGTAGGCTAGGTATTTTTCGTCATCGCACATGTTCTTGGCGGGTGCGTCTGACAATTTGGCAACCGGCTGGCCGTTGCAGCGCGTCATCTTGATGACGATTTGCAGCGGCACATGGTCTGGCGGGTCGCCCAGGTCATTGGTGAGGTTGGTGCCAATGCCAAAAGCGAGTTGGGCGCGGCCCTTGAA
>JBIKZP010000077.1:0-8076 GCA_044354655.1 Rhodoferax sp.
TGCTGCTGCACCTGCTGCTGCTCCTGCCGCTGCTGCTCCTGCTGCTTCTGAAGCTGCTCCTGCCGCTGCTGCACCAGCATCTGCTGCATCCAAGTAATCAGTTCACTACTGATTGAAAAAAAGCCACCTTCGGGTGGCTTTTTTTTGTCCACGCCCTTTAAAGGACCGTTGGCTTACTGAAGATCTTCTGCGATGACTTTCAAGATTCGCTGTGTGTTGGCAGAAGTCTCGGGCGCGCCTTCCGAATTTTGGACAGAAACTGTTGTGGTTTCATTGAGGCTGGCCACTGTAATTCTGAGTTTCAGGGGTTTCGCATCCGCTTTGGAACCAGAGATGAGCTTGCTGAAAAACCCAGGCTCCGACTTGTCTGCGTTCGGTTCTACGTAGCGAACGTAATAAATACCCAAGCTTCGGTTGCGGTCTTCAACCGTGAATCCGGTGCGGTCCAGAGACAAGCCAACCCTTCTCCAAGCCCGGTCGAACCCGTCCTGAATTTGCAGCACGGACTGACCATTGACAGAAGTAATCGTCGAGCTCTTGGCGCTTTTGAGAGCTGCCGCTGGACTACTCGCCGTTTCTTGTTTGCCACCTAATTTCACCATCAGCCGGCGTAGAAATTCTGTCTCCAATTCTTCATCGGCAGGACGCGGTTGCCATTTTGTGGCGTCTTTTTGCGTGCTGGTGTAGGTCTCTACCATGCCTCTGTGGCTGATGAAAATATCGGTTCCGCCATTGGAATTGGTCTCTAGCCGGGTGCGAAATTTATCACGCTCACCCGACGAATACAGAGAGTCCAGTACTTTTCCGAGCGTGCTTCGAATGAAGTCTTGCGGAATTTTGGCCCGATTTTCAGCCCAGTCTGTTTCCATGATGCCCAGATTGGCCTGGTCCAATGTGAGAACAAAACCATTGTCACGCCAGAACTCGCGTAAGGGTTCCCAAAGATTTTGCGCTGGACGGTTGATGACCAACCATCGCTGGTTACCCGCACGTTCAATGCGAACATCCCCTATCGCACTTGCAGCGACGGGTGCGTTCGATTGACCCGTGGTTTGGCTACTCGATGCACTGACAGTTCCCGCAGTGACGGTGTAACGGCTGTCCCGTGACAACTGGGTCAGATCGGGGGGGATGTCTAACGTTGGGGTGACGCTGGTACTTTTGTAGTCGATCTTGTTGTCGTTCAGTACCGTGCATGCAGACAGCAGGGATACAGCACCCCAAAGCGTAATTTTGGATAAATAGTTCACAAAAAAGTCCCTAAAGAATATTGATCCTGAGCGCGGCAAACTCATTCAATGAGTTTGGTGGCACGCAAGGCTTGAAGAACGGGGCCTTCGTTGGCGGCAGTTAAGGGCGTCATGGGCAGCCGCAGGGTGGGGCCGCACAAGCCCATGTGGGCCATGGCCCATTTAACCGGAATCGGATTGGCTTCAACAAACAGGCCCTTGTGCAAGGGCAGCAGCTTGAATTGAATTTCAATCGCCCGCTTTGTATCACCCGCGATAGCTGCCATGCAGAGCTCATGCATTAGCCTGGGTGCCACGTTGGCTGAGACGCTCACGTTGCCGTGACCGCCACACAGCATCAGGGCAACGGCCGTTGGATCATCACCTGAATAGATGGCGAAATTTTTTGGTGCTTCGCGAATCAGCCATTGGGCCCGCTCAATGTTGCCGGTGGCTTCCTTAATGCCCACAATACCTGCGACTTGCGACAGGCGCAGCACGGTGTCGTGCGCCATATCAGCGACCGAACGTCCGGGTACGTTGTAGAGGACCATGGGCAGGTCAACAGCCTCTGCAATCGCCTTGAAGTGCAAATACTGACCTTCTTGGGTAGGTTTGTTGTAGTAGGGGACAACCTGTAGCTGGCAATCTGCACCTACTGTTTTGGCGAACCGGGTTAACTCGATCGCTTCAGCGGTTGAGTTGGCGCCACAACCGGCCATGATGGGAACGCGTTTGGCAGCCTGTTCAACAGACACGCGGATGATTTCGCAATGCTCTTCCACATTGACCGTTGGGGACTCACCTGTCGTGCCGACCACACCAATGCAATCGGTACCTTCGGCAATGTGCCAGTCAATCAATTTGCGCAAGGTGGGATAGTCCACGCTGCCGTCTTCGTGCATAGGGGTGACGAGAGCAACGATGCTGCCCGTAATTTGGCCGATGGATGTGGTCATGTCCGAACGTGTAAACAGAAAAGATGCATTCTAACTAGAGCGGGTAAAGATGGGGCATGGAACTCAGCCCCTTTGACACAGGGCCCTGAGCAGCAACAATGCGCTGAACAAGGCGTGGTGGGTGGTCAAGGAATCCCTCTTCAAACGCAATGATGCGCATGGTGCTGGTGATGGAAAGCAGTTCACCCGAGGCCAATAAAAAATCAGGGTTGGACGGCTTCCCTAATGCGCCATTACCTTGGGAAAACGTTTCATAGATCAAAAGACCCCCAGGGGAAAGACTTTGGAGAATGACGGGAAACAGGGGTCGCCAAAGGTAGTTGGTGACGACGACCGCATCAAACTGGCGCACTGAATCACCACTTTGCAAGGGCCACGGACCCCCTTCAATGTCGGCATGGACAGTTTCCCCGAACAATTTGGCCGATGCCAAGGCTTCCTCTGACCGGTCAATGCCTAGGGTCGCATGCCCGTGCTCGGCAAACCATTTCATGTGGCGTCCCTGTCCACAGGCAACATCCAGAACATGGCCCCCGGGTTTGACAAGACGGCCCCACCTTTGCACCCAGGTGGACGCGTTGTCTGAGCCGTGGGCCTTTGGGCTTGCGGATGTCGTCATGGCAGGCAATTTATTAGAAGCAGCCCCATACCTGATTGGCCATGGTGAGAAAAAAGCTGGGTTGTGTGTAAGCCCAGAACACCAAGCCCAGCACCCCGGAGGCACAGGCATACAAGAATAACTGGCGGCCTTTGTTCACAGTTCAAACCCCTGGCGCCACCGTCAGCCTGTTGATGGACGCTTCTTTGACTTGCAAGTTGACGAGGGCCGCAAAAACGCCGAGCGCGATGGACAGATACCAGACGACATCGTAACTACCGGTCTTGTCATACAGGTAGCCACCCAGCCAAACCCCCATGAAAGAGCCAATTTGATGGCTGAAAAACACAAAGCCTCCCAACATGGATAAATGGGCCACGCCAAAAATTTGCGCCACGGTGGCATTGGTAACGGGCACCGTGGAGAGCCACAGCAAACCCATGACTGAAGAAAAAACATAAACACTGGCCGGTGACAAAGGAACCATCAAAAACAAGGCGATGGCCACCGCCCTGGCTAGGTAAATAAACGCCAGGATATTCTTCTTTGGCAGTCTTTGGCCCAGAACACCCGCCGAATAAGTGCCCAAGATATTAAACAAACCAATCAAGGCCAGCGCGTAGCTGGCCACTTGGGGCGAGAGCCCTTTGTCTTTCAAGTAGCTGGGCATGTGGATGCCAATGAAGACGACTTGAAAGCCACACACAAAGTAACCCGCCATCAACCATTGAAAACTGGGGTACTTCAGGGCTTCCCGCAGGGCTTCAACAATGGATTGCTCGCGCGGGACGAAAGCCCCCCCGTGAAAGCCAGGTTCGCGCAAGCCCCAAGCCAAAGGCATGATGAAAAGAGACACCACACCCAACACCACCAAGGCTTGCTGCCAGCCCAGGCTGCTGATCAGGAACCCTTCAGTGGGTACCATTAAAAACTGGCCAAATGAGCCCGCTGCAGCTGCAATACCCATGGCCCAAGAGCGTTTCTCGGCAGGCACATTGCGCCCAATCACGCCATAAACAATGGCGTACGTGGTGCCGGCCTGGGCCACGCCAATCAATACCCCAGCAGTCATTGAAAAAATCCATGGCTTATCGGCATAGGCCATGCCCACCAAACCCAGCGCATAACAAATGGCGCCAATGATCAAGACTTTGAAGGCGCCAAAACGATCGGCCACCATGCCGGCAAAAATACCGGCGATGCCCCAGACCAGGTTTTGAATGGCAATTGCCATCGCAAAGTTTTCACGGTTCCAGCCCTGACTTTGTGTGATCGGCTGCAACCAAAGCCCAAAACCATGTCGTATGCCCATGGAAATGGACACGATGACGGCACCGCAAAGTAAAACTTGCGTGATGGAGAGTGTTTTTGAGGGCGAGGACATGACATTAATGTAGCCAATCTAAGAAGGCTGCTTTTTCTTCAAGCGCAATCACTTCACTGAGAGCTGTAATTGCATACAGTGAAATGGTGCGTTGCAGACTACAATTCGAAGCTATGGCAACAAAACCAAGCAGTGAATATTCAGAAGGCTCCATCCGCGTCCTCAAAGGACTGGAGCCCGTCAAGCAGCGCCCGGGTATGTACACCCGCACCGACAATCCTCTGCACGTTATCCAGGAAGTGCTGGACAACGCGGCCGATGAAGCCTTGGCCGGCCACGGCAAAAAAATCAAGGTCATATTGCATGCCGATGGTTCCATCTCCATTGATGACGATGGCCGCGGTATTCCGTTTGGCATGCACCCAGAAGAAAACGCGCCGGTGATCGAACTGGTATTCACCCAGTTGCATGCGGGCGGGAAGTTTGAAAAAGGCAAAGGGGGTGCTTACAGCTTCTCCGGCGGGCTGCATGGCGTCGGGGTCAGCGTGACCAACGCGCTGGCCAAACGTCTGGAAGCCACAACCTATCGAGAGGGCAAGGTAGCGCACCTCGCTTTTGAAGGCGGCGACGTGGTGGACCCCTTGCAAATCAGGCCCGTGGCCGAGGGTGATCGCAAGTCGGGCACCTCTGTGCGCGTGTGGCCCGATGGGAAATATTTCGAAACCTTGGCCATTCCCATGGCGGAGTTGGCCCACCTATTGCGCAGCAAAGCGGTGCTGATGCCAGGGGTGACGGTCTCTTTGTCCAATGAAAAAACCAAAGAGATTCAAACCTGGATCTACAAAGGCGGTCTGAACGACTACCTGATGCAGACGCTGAACGGCGAGTTGGTGATTCCTGTTTTTGAAGGTGAAGGCTTTGCCGATGCACAAAGCGATAACTTTGCAGAAGGTGAGGGCGCGGCTTGGTGCGTCGCTTTTACTGAAGAGGGCGCCACCGTACGCGAGAGCTATGTCAACCTGATTCCCACCAGCGCGGGCGGCACGCATGAAAGTGGCTTGCGCGACGGCTTATTCAATGCCGTCAAAAACTTTGTTGAAATCCATTCTTTGTTGCCCAAAGGGGTGAAGCTGCTGCCCGAAGATGTGTTCGCTCGGGCCAGCTATGTGCTGTCTGCCAAAGTGCTGGACCCCCAGTTTCAAGGGCAAATCAAGGAGCGTTTGAACTCCCGCGATGCCGTGCGTCTGGTGTCGAGTTTTGTGCGTCCCAGCCTGGACCTTTGGCTGAACCAGCATGTGGAGTTTGGCAAAAAGTTGGCGGCACTGGCCATCAAGGCGGCCCAAAGCCGGCAGAAGGCGGGGCAAAAAATTGAGAAGCGCAAAGGCTCCGGCGTGGCGGTTTTGCCGGGCAAACTGACCGATTGCGAAAGCCGCGATCTGGCCCACAACGAAGTCTTCTTGGTGGAAGGGGACTCGGCCGGCGGCAGTGCCAAGATGGGCCGCAACAAGGAAAGCCAAGCCATTTTGCCTCTTCGCGGCAAGGTGCTGAACACCTGGGAAGTTGAGCGCGATCGGCTCTTCGCCAATACTGAAATTCACGATATTTCAGTCGCCATAGGCGTGGACCCGCACGGCCCCCATGACACACCGGACTTGAGCGGCCTGCGCTATGGCAAGGTGTGCATTTTGTCCGATGCCGATGTCGATGGGTCGCATATTCAAGTGCTTCTTTTGACCCTGTTTTTTAGGCATTTCCCCAAATTAATTGAGGCCGGCCATGTGTTTGTGGCGCGTCCCCCCTTGTTCCGTGTGGATGCGCCTGCACGGGGCAAGAAGCCCGCCTCCAAGGCCTACGCCCTGGATGAAGGCGAGTTGAATGTGCATCTTGACAAGTTGCGCAAAGAAGGCGTTCGCGAGTCGGCCTGGAGCATCAGCCGCTTCAAGGGCCTGGGGGAAATGAACGCCGATCAGCTGTGGGAAACCACGCTCAACCCGGACACCCGACGCCTGCTGCCCATTCAACTCGGCAGCATCAATTTTCAGCAAACCGAAGAACTCATCACCAAGCTGATGGGCAAAGGAGAGGCCGCCGCGAGGCGTGAGTTGATGGAACTGCATGGTGATGCAGTCGAGGTTGACATCTGATTCCCATGAGGTTTCACACGATGGCGAGGATCCCGTGGTGCAGAGCCCTGATCAAAGGCGGCCTGTATGCCGGTGTATTGCTAACGCTGATGGGTGTTCACTCGGCGACTTTTGCCGCCATCTGGGGCTTTGTAGACGACAAAGGGACCGCGCACTTTTCTTCTGAACGGGTTGATGAGCGCTACGAACTTTTCTCCTTGAGCAGTGTGCCCCAGGAGCCAATCCCCCTGGACCTGCCCATTGGCTTACCTTTGGCTCCGCTGTCGATGCCGATGACGATGTCCGTAGCCGGCGCCAAGTTGACTTCTTTTTTTGAAGGCTCGGTCAGCTTCAAGATTGCCAAGCCGCATTTGACCGAGGCCTCGCGCACGCACAACATTGATTTTGAGCTGCTCCAAGCCCTGGTGGCGACCGAGTCCGGCTTCAATGCCTCGGCCATCTCTCCAAAAGGCGCCATTGGTCTCATGCAGGTGATGCCTGACACGGCGGCGCGTTTTGGCCTGAGTGCCGAGCCCAGGCTGCCCATTCAGCGTAAATTGGCCGATCCGGCCCTGAACATCAAAACTGGCGCACGTTATCTGAGCTACCTCATGAACCTTTTTCCGGGCCGTCTCGACCTCGTCTTGGCGTCGTACAACGCAGGCGAGGGCGCGGTGCAAAGAGCCGGAAACAACATCCCCAATTTCAAGGAAACTCAAAATTACGTGCAGACCGTGATGCAGCTCTACCAGGTGCTCAAGCCTCCGGTAGTTCAGCCGCTGAAAGTGCCGACGCCACAGCACCTGCCCAACGTACAACTGACGCAGCCCAAGCGCCTTAATCCTGAAGTTCCGGGCGGTGCCGCCAAGCGGGGCAACATGGTTATGCCCTTGCAACTCGCCAGTCCGCCTTTCACACCTATTTCTGATTCTGAACAGACCCCATGAGCGATCAAACCCTATTCGATCTTCCCCCCGGTTCTGGCGAGAGCGACGATGCCCCCAACCTGGCGAACTACGCGCAGCGTGCCTACCTGGAGTACGCCTTGAGCGTGGTCAAAGGCCGCGCCTTGCCTGATGTTTGCGATGGTCAAAAGCCCGTGCAGCGGCGCATTTTGTACTCCATGTCGCGCATGGGTCTGGGTTTTGGCGGGCCCAATGGCAACACCGGTGCCAAGCCGGTCAAGTCAGCGCGCGTGGTGGGCGATGTGTTGGGCCGCTTTCACCCCCACAGTGACCAGGCCGCCTATGACGCCCTGGTGCGCATGGCGCAAGACTTCAGCCAGCGCTACCCGCTGATTGACGGCCAGGGTAACTTTGGCTCGCGCGACGGCGATGGCGCTGCGGCCATGCGTTACACCGAAGCACGCTTGTCCAAGATCACCAGCTTGTTGATGGATGAGATTGACCAGGGCACCGTCGATTTCACACCCAACTACGACGGCTCCACCGAAGAGCCGCGTCAGTTGCCCGCCCGCCTGCCTTTTGCCCTGCTCAATGGCGCCAGCGGTATTGCCGTGGGCTTGGCCACCGAGATTCCCAGTCACAACCTGGGGGAAATTGCCCACGCCTGTGTGGCTCTCATCAAAACCCCGAAGCTCAGCGACGAGGATCTCTACACCCTGGTCCCCGGCCCTGACTATCCCGGTGGTGGGCAGATCATCAGCACCAGCGCTGACCTGGCCGAGGCTTACCGCACAGGACGCGGTTCCATCAAAGTGCGGGCGCGTTGGAAGATTGAGGAGCTCGCGCGTGGCCAATGGCAACTGGTGGTGACCGAGTTACCGCCGGGTGTGAGCACGCAAAAGGTGCTGGAAGAAATTGAAGAACTGAGCAATCCCAAG
>JBIKZP010000078.1:0-8071 GCA_044354655.1 Rhodoferax sp.
TTTGTTTGGTGACGTGAAAGACCCGGACTCCGAGGTCTCGCAAGCGATTCGCGAACGCGGCGGCTACGCGCTGATGCCTGAGTGGGAAACCCAACCCGCCAACCAGTATCTGCCGCGCCGCATTACGCCGCCCGCGCCGACCAGTTCTTCATCTTCAGAAGGTTGAACCGCCATGCATCCCGCGTTTTCAATTCTGTTTTTCACCACCCTCTCGGGCGTGGCCCAGGGCCTGGTGGCCTTGCTGGCGTTTGCGGCGCTGGCTGGCCTGCCACTCTCCCCGGCCTTTGTGCTGCAGGCGTTGACGGTGGCCGAGGTGTTGCTGTTGGCCGGCCTGGCCTCGTCTTTTCTGCACCTGGGCCACAAGATGCGCGCCTGGCGGGCCGTGCTGATGTGGCGCACCTCCTGGATGTCGCGCGAGGTCATCGTGCTGCCGGCCTTTATTGGCTTGGTGGGGCTGTGGTGGGTCACGCTGTTTTTCAGTTTGAGCGCGCCGTGGGTCAAAGCGTTGCCCGTGCTGGTGTTGCTGGGCACGTTTGGCCTGTGGTACTGCACCGCCATGATCTACGCCTGCCTGCGCTTCATTCAAGAGTGGGCGCATGGCCTGACCATCGTTAACTTCACGCTCATTGGCCTGTCCTCGGGCATGGTGCTGGCCTGCGCGCTGGCCGCCATGGCCGGTGAAACCCTGCTGCTGACCAGTTATGGCCTGCCCACGCTGGTGCTGACCTTGGTGGCCTGGTCGGTTCGGCGCATGAGCCTGCGCCGCAACGCTGCGTTCAAACCCGCCTCCACCCTGCAAAGCGCCACCGGCATCAACGCCAAGAAACTGGTGCAAAAGTCCATGGGCATGTCGGCTGGGTCTTTCAACACCCGCGAGTTTTTTCATGGGGCCTCTTTGCTGGCCATGCGCAACGTCAAACTGGGGTTTCAAGTGCTGGCTTTTGCCTTGCCCGCCCTGTGCTTGTTGTGGGGCATGAGCAGCACCTCGGCGCTGCCGTGGGTGCTGGCGTTGCTGCTGCAAGCGCCGGGCTTGCTGGCCGAGCGCTGGTTCTTCTTCGCCCAAGCCAAACACCCGCAAAACCTGTACTACCAGACGGTGTCTTGAGCGCCGACAAGCCGGCCAGTGCTTGGCCTGAAACGGCGCGACATTTTTTTGCGATGATGCAGGTATGAACACAAGTGCGTTATCCACCACCCCCGACAACGTGCTGGTCGTCTGTTTGTGTGCCGCCTGGTGCGGGGTGTGCCGTGATTACCAGCCGCGTTTTGCACAGGTGCAGGCGGCTTATCCGCAGGCGCAGTTTGTTTGGCTGGATGTGGAAGACGAGGCCGACTTGTTGCACCCGCTGGATGTGGAAGACTTTCCCACGCTGCTGCTGGCTGTAGGCGACGCACCACGGTTTTTTGGCCCGCTGGCACCGCATGTGGAGACGCTGGAGCGGCTGGTGCGCGCGCATGTCGATGCGCAAGCGCCGGCCCTGGCAGACCCGCAAGTGCGCGCGCTGGTGGCGCGTATCCGGCAACACAATCAGGACTGAGCCCCTTGCGGGTTAGGGGGGCGTTACAAGGCGGCGTACACCGCATCGAGCAAGCGCACGCGCCGGGGGTCCAGCCCGTCATCGAAGCCCAGCATGCGGTTGCTGACGAAGGCAAAACCGAGGCGCTGGTCCGGGTCGGCGAAGGCCACTGAACCACCCCAACCCGTGTGGCCAAAATGGTCGTTGCCAGCGTGTGCGCCAAAACCGCTAGACCCCTTGCGAAAGCCCGCGGCAAACACCGTGGGGGCGCTGTAGCAGGCGTCCAGCCCGTCAAAGCGGGTGGCCGTGGCGCGCGCCAGGCCGGCCTTTGAAATCAAGTTCACCCCTTGGTGGCTGCCACCGCCGGCCAGCAGGCCATACAGGCAGGCCAGCGAGCGCGCGTCGGCGTGGCCGTTGGCCCCAGGAATTTCAGCCGCGCGCCAGGCGCGCTCGTTGGCCAACAAGGCGTTCAGACCGGGCTTTTGAAACGCATGCGGGTAGTCGCTTTGCGCACCAAAATGCACCCAGTCGTAGGCCTTCTCGTCAGCCGACAACTCGGCCACACGCGGCTCTTGTGCCAAGGGCAGACCGATGAAAAAAGACAAGCCCAGGGGCTGTGAAATTTCTTCTGCAATGAATTGCCCCAGGCTGCGGCCGTCGACCCGGCGTACCAACTCGCCGACCAAAAAACCATAGGTCATGGGGTGGTAGACGCAGCGGCTGCCCGGAGGCCACAGCGGGGCCATGGCCGCCAGCGCATCGACCACCGGTTGACGGGCGTAGAGGGCTTCGTGTGTCAAAGCCTCGCGCAACCCGTCCAGGCCGGCTTGGTGTGACATCACCCAGTCCAGCGTGATGTGCGCCTTTCCGCCGGCAGCAAACTCGGGCCAGTAGCGGGCCACGGGCTGTGTGTAATCCAGCAAGCCCCGCTCTACCAGCATGGCCACCGCCAAGGCCACCACGCCTTTGGTGACCGACCAGACATTCACCAGCGTGTCGGCCTGCCAGGGCAGGCGGCGGTCTGTGGTGCGGTGGCCGCCCCAGAGGTCCACCACGGTCTCGCCGTCCAGCACCACGGACACCGCGGCGCCGTGCTCCAGTCCGTCGGCAAAACTGCGGGCAAAGGCCTCGCGCACGGCCTCAAAGCGGGGGTGGGTGGTGCCTTCCACCCTGGGGGGCAGTGCGGTTAGTGCGGTTAGTGCGGTTAGTGCGGTTAGTGCGGTCATGGCGCCATGGCGCTGGTGTGGGCTGGCCGCCCCGGCAGGTGCAAACTGCTGGTTGACGCGGGTGTGCTGGCCAGCAGGCGGCCGCGCTTGTACACCTGGAGCCGGGTAGCGCGCAGTCGCAAGGCCTCGACCGGGTCGCGCGCTTGCAGCAGCACAAAGTCGGCAAAGCAACCGGCCTGCAGGCCGTAGCCGGTTAAGCCCATCACCCGTGCCGGGTTCACGGTGACGGCGTCAAAGCATTGGCGCATGGCGGCCTGGCTGGTCATTTGTGCCACGTGCAGGCCCATGTGGGCCACTTCCAGCATGTCGCCGCTGCCCAGGCTGTACCAGGGGTCCATCACGCAGTCATGGCCAAAGGCCACGTTGATGCCGGCGGCCATCAGTTCGGGCACCCGCGTCATGCCCCGGCGCTTGGGGTAGCTGTCGTGGCGGCCTTGCAGGGTGATGTTGATCAGCGGGTTGGCCACCACCTGCAACTGCGCTTCAGCCATCAGGGGCAGCAGCTTGCTCACGTAGTAGTTGTCCATGCTGTGCATGGAGGTCAGGTGCGAGCCGGTCACGCGCCCGTGCAGGCCCAGGCGCTGGGTTTCAAAGGCCAGTGTTTCGACGTGGCGCGACAGCGGGTCGTCCGACTCGTCGCAATGCATGTCCACGCGCAAGCCACGCTCGGCGGCCAGCTCACACAGCAGCTTCACGCTCAAGGCGCCTTGTTCAGACGTGCGTTCAAAGTGGGGAATGCCGCCCACCACGTCCACACCCAGGTCGAGCGCGCGCTTCAAGTTGTTCATGTGCTGCTGCGGCCCCTGGGGGCCGCGCAGCACGCCGTCTTGCGGAAAGGCCACCAGCTGCAGGTCGATGTAAGGCGCCACCTGGCGCTTCACCTCTAGCAAGGCTTCCACCGCCAGCAGGCGCGGGTCGCACACATCGACATGCGTGCGAATGGCCAGCAAGCCTTTGGCCACGGCCCAGTCGCAGTAGGCCAGTGCGCGTTCAATCAAGGCCTCGGCGGTGAGCAGCGGTTTGAGCTCGCCCCACAGGGCAATGCCTTCCAGCAGTGTGCCGCTCTGGTTGACGCGCGGCAGGCCGTAGCTCAGCGTGGCGTCCATGTGAAAGTGCGCATCGACAAACGGCGGGCTCAGCAACTGGCCTTGCGCGTCTAGCGTCTGGTGGGCCGGGGCTTGCAGACTGCGGGCGACTTCGACAATTTTGTCGCCCTGCACCGCCACCGACATGTGGGTGCGGCCGTCAGGCAGGTTGGCGTTTTGGATCAGCAGATCAAGCATTTAGCGTTCGCCTTTGCGGTAGGGTTTCATCAGCGCCTGCGGGTAGCTGGCTTTGCGTGCCACCAAAATCAGCGCCAGGATGGACAGAACATAAGGCAGCATCAGGTACATCTGGTAGGGCAACACGGCCGCGCCAGATTGCTGCAAGCGCAGTTGCAATGCATCAAAAAAGGCAAACAGCAAGGCGCCCAGCAAGGCCTTGCCCGGGCGCCAGGAGGCAAACACCACCAGCGCCACGCAGATCCAGCCGCGCCCGTTGACCATGTTGAAAAAGAACGCATTGAAGGCCGACAGCGTCAGGAACGAGCCGGCCACGCCCATCAGCGCCGAGCCCGCCACAATGGCGCCGGTGCGCACGGCTGCGACCGAAATGCCCTGGCCTTCAGCGGCCTGCGGGTTTTCGCCCACCATGCGCACCGCCAGCCCCAGCGGCGTGCGGTACAGCACATAGCCCAGCACCGGCACCAGCACCAGTGCCAGCAGCGTGAGCGGGGTTTGCAGCGTCAGCACCGGCAGGCCCAGCCAGTCCAGCGCGGACAGGCTCGAAAAGGGGGTGATGGTGGGGGGCGTGGACACCTTGGGAAAGCTCACGCGGTAGCCGTAATAGCTCAGGGCGGTGGCCAACAGCGTGATGCCCAGCCCCGACACATGTTGCGACAGCGCCAGCACCACGGTCAAGAAGGCATGCAGCAAACCCAGCACGGCCCCGGTAAGCGCCGCTGCCAGCACGCCCAGCCACAGCGGCGCGCCCAGATAAACCGCCAGCCAACCGGTGAAGGCGCCGGCCACCATGATGCCTTCAATGCCGAGGTTCAGCACCCCGGCGCGCTCGCACAGCAGCACCCCCAGCGTGCCCAGAATCAGCGGCGTGGCGATGCGCAGCACGGCGACCCAAAAGGACTGGTTGGACAAAATTTCAAGCAGTTCCATCAGCGTCCTCCCTGCCATTCCTGCCTGGATGGGTCAACAAGAAGCGCAGCGCCAAGCCGCGCGCCGGCGGGCGTCATTTCCAGCGCACCTTGTATTGCGTCAGCAGCGTAGCCACCAACACCGAAATCAGCGAGGCGGCCACGATCACATCCGCGATGTAGGTGGGCACGCCCACCGCGCGGCTCATGCTGTCGGCGCCCACCAGCACGCCGGCCACAAACACGCTGGCGGCCACCACGCCCAGCGGGTGCAGGGCAGCCAGCATGGCAATCACAATGCCCGAGTAACCATAGCCCGGCGACATATCCAGCGTGAGGTAGCTGGTGCGCCCGGCCACCTCAATGGCACCGGCCAGACCGGCCAGGCCACCGGACAGCAAGGCCACCAGCACCACGGTGCGCGTGACCGGCACGCCGGCAAATGCAGCAGCGCGCGGGTTCAGGCCGACCGCGCGAATATCAAAACCCAGCACGGTGTATTTCAGCAAGGCCCACAGCCCCACGGACAGGGTGCAGGCCCACAGCAGCCCGGTGTGCACGCGGGTTTGTGCAATAAGTTTTGACAGCTCCAGCTCACCCATCAGCGCCACGCTTTGCGGCCAGCCCATGGCGGTGGGGTCTTTCATGGGGCCGTCCAGCATCAAGGACACCAGCAACAGCACGATGAAGTTCAGCAGCAATGTGGTGACCACTTCGTCCACGCCGAGCCGGGCTTTCAGCAAAGCCGGGCCGAGCAGCAGCAGCGCGCCGGCCAGCGCAGCGGCCAGCATCATCAGCACAAACAGCAACGCCGGCGGCAGCGGCCAACCCTCACCACCGTGCAAGCCGCCCACCGCCACGGCCGCCAGTGCGCCCACGTACAACTGGCCCTCGGCGCCAATGTTGAAGAGCCGCGCCTTGAAGGCTACGGTGGCCGCCAGCCCGGTCAACATCAGGGGAATGGCGCGGGTCAGGGTTTCACTCAGGGCAAACACGGAGCCGAAGCCGCCTTGCAGCAGCAGGCCGTAGGTTGGGCCAATGGGTGCGCCAGCCCACAGCACCAGCAAGGCGCTCACCAGCAAGGTAAATATCACAGCGCCAATGGGTGCCAGCACCAGCGCCAGGGGCGAACTGTGGCTGCGTTTTTCAAGTCGCATGCGCGGCCTCCCCAGCAGGCTGCGGGGCGGCGCCGGCCATCGCCAGGCCAATGGCCTCGCGGCTCCAGGCCTGTGCGGGCAGGGCCGCGCTCAAGTGGCCGGCGTGCATCACGGCCACACGGTCGCCCAGCGTCAGCACTTCGTCCAGGTCGTCAGAGATCAGCAACACGGCGGCGCCGGCATCGCGCGCGGCCAGCAACTGCGCCTGCACGTAAGCCACCGCGCCAATGTCCAGGCCCCAGGTGGGTTGGTGCGCCACGATCAGGCGCGCCACGGTGGGCTCGGTGGCGGCACCAGTGGGTGACGGGGTAGGCCCGGGGTGCAGCAGGGCGCGCCCCAAAATCAGTTTTTGCATGTTGCCGCCCGAGAGCGACCGCGCCGCACTGTGGGCGCCGCCACCGCGCACGTCAAACGCCTGCATGACGCGCTGGGCATAGGCCTGCGCTGCGGCCCGGCGCACCCAGCCCCAGCGTGAAAAAAGGGGGCTTCGCAAGCGCTCGGACACCGCGTTTTCCCACAGCGGCAAATCGCCCACCAGGCCCACGGCATGGCGGTCTTCGGGAATACGGGCTACCCCCAGCGCCACCAGTTGGGACGGGTGCGCGGGCAGGGGTTGGCCCAAAAATTCAACCTGACCGGTCTCGGCGCTACGGGTGCCGCAGAGCAGCTCGGCCAGCGCCACTTGGCCGTTGCCGGAGACGCCGGCGATGGCCACAATTTCTCCGGCGTTCAGGGTCAGTGAGACTTGCGCCAGGCGCTCGCGGGCGTTGCGCGTAGAGACCTTATGCAGCACACACACCGGCGCGCCAGTGTGCGCTGCGGGGTGGCGTTGGGGCGCCTCCAGGGCGTGCCCCACCATCCACTGCGCCAGTTGCGCTTGCGTGGTGCTGGCGGCGCTGGCCTGTGCCACCAATTGGCCGCCACGTAAGACGGCGACCCGGTGTGACACGCGCAGCACTTCACCCAGTTTGTGGCTGATGAAGATGATGGACAAACCTTGCGCCACCATTTGGGCCAGCACGTCAAACAGGGCTTCGCTCTCTTGTGGCGTCAGCACGGCGGTGGGTTCATCCAGTATCAAAATGCGGGCGCCCCGGTACAGGGCTTTCAGAATCTCGACGCGCTGGCGCTCGCCCACCGAGAGGTTGCCCACCAAGGCCTGCGGGTTGACCTGCAGGCCAAAGCGTTGCGCCACGTCGAGCAGTTTGCGGCGCGCCTGGTGCCGGCGGGTGAAAGGCTGCCACAGCGGCTCCGAGCCCATCATCACGTTGTCCAGCACGCTTAAGTTGTCGGCCAGGGTGAAGTGCTGGTGCACCATGCCAATGCCGGCTTTCAAGGCGGCTTTGGGGTCGCCCGGCGGCAAAGGCCGGCCAAACACCTCAATGTGGCCGGCATCTGCGGTGTAGTGGCCAAACAAAATGGACACCAGCGTGGATTTGCCGGCGCCGTTTTCGCCCAGCAAGGCCAGCACCTCGCCCGCTTGGAGCGAGAGCGAGATGTGGTCATTGGCCACCAGCGCCCCAAAGCGCTTGGTGATGCCCGTGAGCTGCAGGACAGGAGGCGTCATGGGCGTTTAGCTTGGGGACAAGCCCGCAAGCCGGGGTTTACTTGGCCGTGGACTTGGGCTGGTTGTCGTCCACTTTGACGCTGAACTTGCCTTCTTGAATAGCTTTTTCCTTGGCGCGCATTTTGGCAACCAAGTCAGCCGGGATCTTTTTCTCGAAAGTGCCCAGCGGTGCCAGCGAAGAACCTTTGTGCTTCATCATGGAGTACTGGCCGTAGTCTTCAGCGGTGAACTTGCCTTCTTTGACCAGTTTGATGGCGCGGTCAGCAGAGGGTTCAAAGTGCCACAGCGCCGAGGCCACCACGGTGTCGGGGTACTGGGCCTGGGTGTTGATCACGTTGCCGATGGCGAGCTTGCCTTTTTCCTTGGCCGCATCGCTCACGCCAAAGCGCTCGGCGTAGAGCACATCGGCGCCT
>JBIKZP010000079.1:0-8037 GCA_044354655.1 Rhodoferax sp.
TTGGCATCCCAGAAATAGGCACCTTCAGCGCGGCTGACGAAACGGGGCGTGCCACCCACTGCCTTGAAGGCGCGCACGGGGGAGTTGACGCCGCCGGGAATGACTTGCTTGGCGCGTTCAAACAGGGCAATGTTGCGGTCAGTGTTTGGTGTCATAAGGGGAGAATTCCATGTTGAAGAGGGAAGGGGCGTCGGGGCTGTCTTCGGCCGCGTCGTCAAGGTCGAGTTCTTCTTGCGCCCAAAACATGCGGTCGGGCAGCACGTGGCCCATGCCGGGGCGAAAGCCGCTGCCCAGGCAGCGGTCCAGGTAGTTCAGGGCTTCACTCACCGATTCGGATAAGTCATTGCCACTGGCCAACAGCGCCGCCAGGGCCGCGCTCAGGGTGTCGCCAGCGCCGGCAAACTGGGCTTCGAAGCGCTCAAATTTTTCACTCACCACAACCTCATGCGGCGAGGCCAGCACGTTGTCAATGAACTGGTCGGGCAGCGCAATGCCGGTGACCAGGGTGTAGGGCACGCCAAATTCATGCGCAGCGCGGGCAATGTCCCGCGCGCTCGGGGGGCGCTCGGTGCTCCAGTCGGGCAAGAGCCAACGCCACAGGGTGCTGTGGTTGCCCACCAGCACGGTGGTTTGCGGCAACATGAGTTCTTTGAAGGCGTCCAGGTACAGGTCAATTTGCACGTCTTCCCACCAAGACAGACTGGGCATGTAGGCCACTACCGGTACCTCGGCGTAGTCCGAGGCCAGGCTGGCCACCGCGCTAAGGTTCTCCGGCGAGCCCACAAAGCCAACCTTGATGACCTGCACGGGAACGTCCTCCAGCACGGCTCGGGCCTGCTCGCTCACCGCTTCTTCGTCCATGGTGTAGTGACCAAAAATCTCAGCCGTGTCGCGGGCGTAAGCGCCGGTCAGGACCGTCAGCGCGTGCGCGCCCACCGACGCAATGGCGGTCACATCACCCGCCAGGCCGCCCGCGCCGCTGGGGTCGTTGGCATTAAATACCAGCACACAGGCGGGTTGGCCGTCGTCAAGCTCCGCATCATCGGTAGCCGCAGAAGGCGTGGGGGGGGCGAGGGAGGAGGGTGAGGAGGGAGAAGACATGGTCTGGCCGGGGGCTTAATGAGGCAAAATGCAGCACATCTGGACGTGCTGCGCGTTGATCGCGAAGGCCGTTTTTTTCAATCGTTCAATTCTATTCGAAGGCGCTTTTACCGTGAATGAGTCCAAAACCTGGATGTGTCTGATTTGTGGCTGGATTTATGACGAGGCGCTGGGCGCGCCCGAGGACGGCATTGCCCCCGGCACCCCCTGGAGCGAGGTGCCCATCAACTGGACCTGCCCCGAATGTGGCGCCCGCAAAGAAGACTTCGAGATGGTGAACATTTAAATTGCCCTTGCTTGACGCCCACGCCCCGTTTATGACAGAGACCGCCTTTCCCGCTGATACCGTAAGCCGCACCCCAGGGTCGGCGTTGGGCCCGGTTGCGTTGGCCGCCTTACTCCATGCGGTGCGCCCGGCGCTTGACCTGACGGTGAAGTCCTGGCGGCGTTTTTTGCGTCAAGGCGAGCCGGCGGTGCTGCAACTGGCCAGTGAGCGCCTGGCGCAGTCAAACCAGGCCCTGAACGGGCTGGCCTTGGCTGCTGCTGCCCCTTTGTGGCACGCCCTGTTGTCGCTGGCCCAGCGCTTTGCCGAGCAGCCTGCCACCTGCACCGAAGCGGCGGTTAACCAAGCAGAGCGTGCCACTTTGGCGCTCATCAACTTCATGGAAGAAGCGCTTAAAGACAAGCCGGTGACTTCCATTGGCTTGTTCGCACCCTACCGAGAGGTGCAGGAGTTGGTGGGGGCGCAGCGCGTGCATCCGGCTGATTTGTGGCCTGAGAGCACCAAGGCTTGGCAGTGGACGCCCATTACCTGGCCGCTGCCAGAACCTTTGACAGCGCCAGCATGGGTGCCCGATGAAGCCCTGCGCGCCCGCGTGGCCAGCAGCGTGTTGAAGGTCATCAAAACAGGCGATGCTGAGGCCGCCCAGAGCCTGCGCGACATCTGTTTGCAGTGGGCACTGACCCAGCGCCAGGCGCCGCTGCAGATATTTTGGAAACTGGCCGCCGCCTTTTTTGAAGCCTCCGCGCTGGGTTTGTGCCCCGCCACGGTCTACAGTAAACGCGCCACCTCCCAACTGTTTCACTTGCTGCGTGCAGCGCTGGCAGAGCCTGCCACCGCACCGCTCGCACCGCCCGCCCCGCTCGCACCGTCCAGCGTGGCCGACTCAACGTGGGAACCCCTGGCCCGCGACCTGCTGTTTTTCTGTGCGCTGGCGAAACCCCAGGTTGCCAGCGACTCGGTGCTCAGTGCCGTGCGTGCAGCGTATGGCCTGAGCCAGTCACAAGGGTTTGATTTTGAAATGCCACGCTTTGGCCGTTCTGACCTGGCTTTGTTGGTGCAAACCCGCAGGCGCCTGGCCGATGCGCGCGCTTCCTGGGCAAATCTGGACAGCGATGGCAGCCTGCGGTTCATGCACGCACAAGAGCACATGGACTTGTTGGCGCAATCCCTGCTGCAATTGCACCCGGCCAGCGGCGACCTGGCTTACGCTTTGAAGCAGGCCGCGGACAGCGCGGCGCGTTCCCGCCAGTTGCCTTCTGCGGTCATGGTGCAGGAAGTGTCGGCGGCCCTGTTGTATTTGCAGGTGGCCCATGAAGGCCTGGAGCCTCAAGCCGGTCCGCTGGCGGAGCGCAGCAGCCGCTTGGCTGCGCGCATCACGCAGGCCAGCACCAGCGGCACCTCCGAGCCGCTGGACTGGTGGTTGGAGAACGTAGACGCCATGGACTTGCCTGCGGACGCTGCCTCAGCTGCGCCCTCAGAGCGTGCGCCCAATACCTTGCGCGAGCCGGGCGATGACGAGCAGCTCAAGATCATTGGCAGCCTGCGCATCAGCATTCCCATCTACAACATCTTCCTCAACGAGGCCGACGAGTGGTCTCGCCAGTTGCTGGTGGAGCTCAGTGAATGGGCGCTGGAGCTGCACCGCCCGGTGTTCGAGTCGACCGCAGCCCTGGCTGGTTCGTTGCACAGCGCCTCGCGCAGTGTGGGTTTTCATGACCTGTCGGGCATGGCGAAGGCCTTGCAACAGGCCTTGCAGCATTTGCTGCCGCAGGCGCGCGTGACGCCGGTGCAGGCGCAGTTGTTTGTGGACGCCGCAGAAGACATTCGTCGCCTGCTGCACCAGTTTGCAGCCGGCTTTCTCAAAGAGCCTGACCAGCAATTGCGCGGCGCCTTGTTGGCCATTCCTGACATGGACTTTCCACTGGTAGCGCTCACCCAAGCCCCGGTGGCACCTGTGCCCCGGTTCATGACCCAGCCGGTGGTGGTACCGCCCATCCTTTTGCAGGCAGCACCCGAAGACGCTTTTTCATTGCTGATGCAGCTGCGCGGCGCCTTGCGACAATGGTCTGCCCGGCCCGACAACCTGAGTGCGCGCAAAGAAGGTTTGCGCATTTTGCGCGCCCTGGAAGACCGCGCCCTCGTGCTTCGCTCGCCTACCTTGCGCCAGTTGATTCAGCGCCTGGAAGACGACATTGAACAGCTCGGCACCGAGTCCTTGGCCATGGACCAACTCGGGTTTTTGACGGCCGACTTTGAAGCGATTCAAATGGCTTTTGAACAGCTCGACACCAAGGCAGACGGCCAGCTCTGACTCCCCATTTGTCCCTAATGGCCTGGGGCGGTCGGCTTTACCGGCCCCAGGGTTTGCCAGCGGTGAATTATTTGAGCGGCTTCTTCACCACCGCATAGCGCTGCAGCGTGAGCGCCCGCGCTTCGTCATGTGCCACCACCGGCAGCGGGTAATCACGGCCCAACGTGATGCCCGCCATTTGCAACTCCAGCGGTTTGGCCTTCCAAGGCGCGTGAATGGCGGCCTTGGAAAGTGTCCCAAGCTGGGGCAGGTAGCGCCGTATGAACTTGCCCTCGGCGTCAAATTTCTCACTCTGGCTGATGGGGTTAAAGATGCGGAAATACGGTTGTGCATCGCACCCGCTAGAGCTGACCCACTGCCAGCCGCCGTTATTGGCCGACAAATCAAAGTCATTGAGGTGCTGCGCAAAGTAGCGTTCGCCCCAGCGCCAGTCAATGCCCAGGTCTTTCACCAGAAAACTGCCGACCACCATGCGCAGGCGGTTGTGCATGTAGCCGGTTTGGTTGAGCTGGGCCATGGCCGCGTCCACCAGCGGGTAGCCGGTACGGCCTTCGCACCAGGCGGCAAACAGCGCCTTGGCGCGCGCACCTTTCTCCCACGCAATGCTGTCGTATTCGCGTTTGTAGGCTCCTTGGGCCACGTGCGGGAAGTTGCTCAAAATTTGAAAGTAAAAGTCGCGCCAGATCAGCTCACCCAGCCAGATGGATGCACCGCGGCTGCCCTGAATGTGGCGTTGCAAGGCGGTAGCGGCCAGTTGTCGAATGGACACCGTGCCAAAACGCAGGTGCACGCTGAGGTAGCTGGGCCCTTTGACGGCCGGGAAGTCGCGCGTTTCGTGGTAATTGTCCATGCGGTCAAAGAAGGCTTCAAACAGGGCATGGCCACCGCTGCTGCCGGTGGGTATCTTGAGGCTGGCTAAGTTGGTGGTCTCAAAGCCTATCGCCTTGAGCGTGGGCACGCCCTCGCGCAGACCGGGCGGACGGGCGGCCAAGGCCTGGGCAAACGGCGTGGTTTCGCGCAGGCGCAAGTGCTGCGGGGTCACGGTGGCCAGCCAGTTGTTTTTGTAGGGCGTGAACACGCCATAGGGCGTGCCGGACTGGGTCAGAATCTCTCGGCCCTCAAACACCACATGGTCTTTGCAGGTGTGAAAGGCCATGCCCGCATTGGCCAGCGCACCCAGCACCTGGGCATCGCGCGCCCGGGCTTGCGGTTCATAGTCGTGCGCCGCAAACACGCCTTGCACGCCCAGTTGCTTGGCCAGCGCCAAAATCTCGTCCTTGGCAATGCCGTGACGCACGATCAGCCCGGCTTCAGGTTTGCCGGCGAGCTGGCGCAAGGCCTCGTCGACTTCGCACAGCGATTCGCGGATGAATTCCACCCGGCGGTCGCTGCGCGGCAGCGGCTCAAGAATCTCAGAATCGAAAATAAACACGCAATGCAGTTGCTTGCAGGCTTGCAGGGCCATGGAAAGCGCCGCGTTGTCCACCACTCGGAGATCGCGTCGAAACCACATCAAACCTGTCGCAAATGTCTTGTTCATGTTCACCGCTAAAATTGTTGCATGCCCGGAGATTTTGCCCTCACCAACCTCACCCATCATTTCCTGATTGCCATGCCAGGTTTACAGGATGAGGTATTTACCCGAAGCGTAGTCTATGTCTGTGAGCATAGCGAGCGCGGTGCCCTGGGGCTGGTCATCAACAAGCCCAGTGACATCAGCATGCGGCACCTGTTTGAAAAAGTAGAGCTGCCGCTGCACCGTGCGGACTTGTGTGAAACCCCGGTGTTTCAGGGTGGCCCGGTGCAAACCGAACGCGGTTTTGTGCTGCACGAGCCTTCCTTTCCCGGGCTAGACCATGTGGGTGACCCGGTTTACGCCTCCACCATGGTGATTCCTGGTGGTTTAGAGATGACCACCTCCAAAGACGTACTCGAAGCCTTGTCTACCGGCGCCGGGCCGCGCAAGGTGCTGGTAACGCTGGGTTACGCGTCCTGGGGCCAGGGGCAACTGGAGTCCGAGTTGGCCGAAAACAGCTGGCTCACGGTGGCAGCAGACCAGCAGGTTATTTTTGACACGCCAGTGGCCCAGCGCTACGACCGCGCTTTGCTGTTGCTGGGCATTGAGCCCTGGATGCTGTCCTCCGATGCGGGGCATGCATGAGCGGCCCGGCTGCTCTTGAACCGGTGGCGGTTGCGGCCCATTTGCAGACATTTTTGGCCCTGGACTTTGGTCTCAAACGCACCGGTTTTGCCGTGGGCAACCGTTTGCTGCGCACGGCCCAGCCACAAGGCACGATTGCCGCTGAAGGCGATGCCCGCTTTGCCAAAATTGCCGAACGCCTGAAAGAGTGGCAGCCCGATGCCCTGGTGGTGGGCGTGCCTTTTCACCCGGACGGTGCGGCCCACGAGAACACGGCGCGGGCCAAAAAATTTGCGCGTCAACTGCGCGGCCGCTTCAACTTGACGGTGTTTGAAGTGGATGAACGCTACACCACCACCGAGGCCCTGGAGATGGGCGCCAAGGATGCCGATGCGGCTGCGGCCTGCATCATTCTGGAACAATTTTTGAGGAACATTCCATGAGCACACTCGCGCTAGATGCCGAGGCCCTGTACCTTGAACTGCTCGCCGGCGTGCGCGCCATGTTTCGCCCCGGTATGCGCCTAGTGGGCGTCACCTCGGGGGGCGTCTGGCTGGCCGAACGGCTGCAACGTGACCTGGCGCTCAGTGACAAAGTAGGCGTCATTTCCTCCAGCATGCACCGCGACGACTTTGCTCGCCGGGGCATGACTGCGGGTGCGCAGACGCAGATTGACTTTGACGTCAACAACGCCCAAATCATTTTGCTCGACGATGTGCTCTACACCGGGCGCACCATACGCGCCGTGCTCAACGAGTTGTTTGACTACGGCCGGCCGGCGCAAGTGCGCCTGGCGGTATTGGTAGACCGGGGCGGGCGCGAGTTGCCCGTGGCCGCCGACTTTTGTGCAGCCCGCGTGGCCCTGCCTGCAAGCCAGTCCCTGTCGCTGGCGCGCAGCGCCTCCGGCGTATTCAGTTTCAATGTGGAGGCCCGCTAAGTCATGCTCAGCAAGCGCAACCCCCAGCTCAATAAAAATGGTGAGCTCATTCACCTGCTCTCGATTGAAGGCTTGCCCAAAAGCATCCTCACCCAGGTGCTTGATACCGCGGCCAACTTTGTCTCGGTCAACGACCGCGAAGTGAAAAAAGTGCCGCTCTTGCGCGGCAAAAGTGTGTTCAACCTGTTCTTTGAGAACTCCACGCGCACCCGCACCACGTTTGAGATTGCGGCCACGCGCCTGAGCGCTGACGTCATCAATCTGGACATTGCACGCTCGTCGGCCTCCAAGGGTGAGTCGCTGCTCGACACCATTGCCAACCTGAGCGCCATGGCCGCAGACATCTTTGTGGTTCGCCACGGCGAGTCGGGCGCGCCCTACCTGATTGCGCAGCATGTGGCCCCGCATGTGCACGTCGTCAATGCCGGCGATGGGCGCCACGCGCACCCCACGCAGGCGCTGCTGGACATGTACACCATTCGGCATTTCAAGAAAGATTTTTCTAACCTGACCGTGGCCATCGTGGGCGATGTGCTGCATTCACGCGTGGCCCGTTCTGACATTCATGCGCTCACCACCCTGGGTTGTGCCGAGGTGCGCGTGGTGGGGCCTAAAACCCTGGTGCCGTCAGACATGGCGCAAATGGGCGTGCGGGTGTGCCATACGCTGGAAGAGGGCATCAAGGACTGCGATGTGGTCATCATGCTGCGCCTGCAAAACGAGCGCATGAGTGGCGCGCTGCTGCCGTCCAGCCAAGAATTTTTCAAGAGCTACGGCTTGACCCCCGAAAAGCTGCAACTGGCCAAGCCCGACGCCATCGTGATGCACCCCGGCCCCATCAACCGCGGGGTGGAAATTGACTCAGCGGTGGTGGACGGTGTGCAAAGCGTGATCTTGCCGCAGGTCACCTTCGGCATTGCCGTGCGCATGGCGGTGATGAGCATCGTGGCAGGAAACGAGGCCTGATATATGAACAAGCACAACACTCTTTTGATTCAAGGCGGTCGGGTCACAGACCCGGCCAGCGGGTGGGATGCGCTGGCTGATGTGGCCATTGCCAACGGCGTGGTGCTGGCCATTGGTCAGACCCCCGCCGACTTTGTGCCAGCACATACCCTGGATGCCACCGGTTGCATTGTGATGCCCGGTTTGATTGACCTGGCCGTGCGCCTGCGCGAACCCGGTCATGAGCATGCCCGCATGCTCGACTCCGAAATGGCCGCCGCCATGGCCGGCGGTGTCACCAGCCTGGTCTGCCCGCCCGA
>JBIKZP010000476.1:0-2646 GCA_044354655.1 Rhodoferax sp.
GCTCAAGCCAGGGGGGCCAGAAATGCGGTGATCAGTTGCGTGCTCAAGGCCGCTTGCTCCCGGTGCGGTGAATGGCCGCAGGCGTTCAAGGCGTGGCGCGTGATCTGCGCGTGGGGCAGTGCGATGTGCTCAATTTGCGCCAGACTGCCGTAAGGGTCGTCCAGCCCTTGCAGCGCCAGCACCGGGGCGCTGATGCGCTGACATTCGGGGCGGATGTCAAAGCTGCGAAATCCCGGGCTCAACCAGACGTCGTTCCATTGCCAGAAAGCGCCGTCCACATCGGCATGAAAGCGCGCCAGCCGTTCGCGCAACACGCCAGACTCAAACGCGGTGCGGGCGGCTTCAATGGCAGTGATGGACACCGCTTCCACCATCACATGGGGCGCCAGTACCACGCAGGCGCTCACCGGTTCACGGCTGGCATGCAGCAGGGCGATGCTGGCACCGTCCGAATGACCCACCAGCACCGGGCGCTCAATATTCAGCGCCCTGAGCAGTGCAGGCAACACGTCCCAGGCCTCGGTGTGCAGGTAGTCGGGCTTCAGGCGCCCGCTGTGGCGCACGTCGGGCACGGGGTCGGACTGGCCATAACCACGGCGCGAGTAGACCCAACCGGCGCGTCCCGTCGCCTGGCACAGCGCGGCGGGCCAGTCGCGCCACAGGGCCACGCTGCCCAGACCTTCATGCAAAAACACCAGCGGCGTACGCTCAACGGGCGCGGCGTGTTGGCCTACGGGCAGCACCTCCAGGTGCACGCCCTGAATGTCAAGAAGGGTCATGCCGGCGATGGTACGGCAAAGCGTGCACCTGCCCAGACCGCTCGGACCTGCGGGCAGGGGCTGGCGGCTACACTTGCGGCTCATCTTTATAAGTGGCTTTTTGTGATTTTTAATGCTTGCTCCCGCCCGCTTTTTTTGCTTGCTTTGGTGCTGGGCCTGGCCAGTCCGGTGGTCTGGAGCGCATCCACCCCGGCGCCTATTTTTGTGCTCAATTCGCAAGACGCCAGCGTCAGCGTGATTGACCCCGGCCTGTGGAAGGAGCGCAAACGCATTCCCACCGGCAAAGAGCCGCACCACATGTACCTCACGCCTGACGAGAAGTCGCTGGTGATTGCCAATGCCTTGAGCGATTCGCTCTTGTTTCTGGACCCCAAAACGGCCCAAGTACAGCGTACCGTGCCTGGCATTCTGGACCCCTACCAGTTGCGCTTCTCGCCCGACATGAAATGGTTTGTCACGGCCGCTAACCGGCTCAACCATGTGGATATTTACCGCTGGGACGGCAGCACACTCACCCTGGCCAAGCGCATTGCCACCGGCAAGACCCCCAGCCACCTGTGGATCGACCGCAAAAGCACGGTGGTTTACGCCTCCATGCAGGACAGCGACGAGCTGGTGGTGGTGGATTTGCTGACCCAGACCCTTAAATGGCGCGGCAAGACCGGCCCCATGCCGGCGGACGTGTTTGGCACGCCGGACGACAAGTTCTTGCTGGTGGGCCTGACCGGCGGTGAAGGGGTTGAGGTCTATGACTTGACGGGCCCGGCGCCTAAATTGGTCAACACCCTCAAAACCGGCAAGGGCGCGCACGCGTTTCGCAGCGCCGGTGACAAGCGCCATGTGTTTGTCAGCAACCGGGTGGCCAACACCATCAGCAAGATCGACTATGTGGGCATGACCGTGGTGGACCGGTTTCCTGCGCCCAGCGGTCCGGATTGCATGGACTTGTCGGCCGACGGACGCTACCTCTATGTGGCCTCGCGCTGGGCCGGCAAGCTCAGTGTGATCGACACCCAGACCCGCAAGGTGGTGCGCCAGGTCAAGGTGGGCAAATCTCCCCACGGCGTCTGGACGCTGGACCATGCGCCGCGCTGACAGACACACAACTTGTCGCCGACTAGGGGTTGGTGCCCTGGCGTTGGCGACCGCTTTGGCCACCAGTTTGGCAGGCGCAGCCCCCCCGGGAGACTGCAAAAACCCGCTTTATTTAACTTTGGATACCGGCCACATGGAAGTGGCACCGCTGATAGCCCAGGTGCTGGCGCGCCACCAGGTTCGCGTCACGTTTTTTGCTGCCAACGAGCGCACCCAAACCGGTGACGGCAGCCTGGGCAGCCACTGGGCGCCGTGGTGGAAAGCACGGGCTCTGGAGGGCCATGAATTTGCCTCCCACACCTACAACCATGTGTACTGGCGCGCTGATTTGCCCGAGCCCGGCAGCTTTCGCACGCGGGCCACCGCTGGTGCGAAAGTTGGGCAAGACCTGGTGCTTGATACCCCGGCCTATTGCGCCGAGTTGAACCAGGCGGCGCAGCGCTTGCAGGACATCACCGGAAAACCGCCCTTGCCCCTGTTTCGTGCCCCCGGTGGCAAGACCTCGCCCCGGTTGCTGGCAGCGGCCAAGTCTTGCGGCTACGCGCATGTGGGCTGGGCGCCTGCGGGCTTTTTGGGTGACGAGCTGGCCAGTGAGCAGTTCAGCAACCCGGCCTTGCTCAACAAAGCCCTGCGTGACATTCGCCGGGGCGATATTTTGATGGCCCACCTGGGCATTTGGTCGCGCAAGGACGCCTGGGCGCCCGCCGTGCTGGAGCCGCTGATTACCGGCTTGCAGGCCAAAGGTTTTTGTTTTGAGACCCTGCGCACACAC
>JBIKZP010000477.1:0-2640 GCA_044354655.1 Rhodoferax sp.
TCCAAGCGACGGCCGAGCCGAAGACCAGCAATGCGCCCTTGCGCTGTTCTTGCAGGGCTGTCATGCGGCCAGGCGCTGGATCAGTTCAATCTTGTAGCCGTCGGGGTCGGTGACGAAGGCAATCACGGTGGTGCCGCCTTTGACCGGGCCGGCTTCACGGGTGACTTGGCCACCAGCGACCTTGATCTTTTCACAGGCGCCGTATACATCGGACATGCCCAGCGCAATGTGGCCGAAGGCGGTGCCTAGCTCGTAGTGCTCCACGCCCCAGTTGTAGGTGAGTTCCAGTTCGGCGTGCTCAGGGTTGCTGCCGTAGCCCACGAAGGCCAGCGTGTACTTGTACTCGGGGTTTTCTGAGGTGCGCAGCAGCTTCATGCCCAGCACCTGGGTGTAAAAATCAATGGAGCGTTGGAGGTTGCCAACGCGCAGCATGGTGTGGAGTATTTTCATGCCCGCCACTGTAGCTGAAATGCAAGACGAAAAAAAACGGCTCAGAAGCTGAGCCGTTGAGGCGGTCCGCAGGGCCGGACCGTCAGGGTATATGCGCGTTTAGCGGTTGAAGCCGCCAGGGCCGCGCGATCCGCCGCCACCGCCACCGTAACCGCCGCCGCCGGAGCGACCGCCGCCACCGCCACCGCCACCGCCATAACCACCACCGCCACCGCCGCCACTGCGGTTGCCGCCGAAGCCGCCACCGCCACCACGGCGGGCGCCGCGTTCAGCCATCATGTCCACGCTGGTGCGCATCGGGTCAGGTTGACCTCCGCCGGATTTGGGTGGCTGGTTGCCCCCACCAAAACCGCCGCCACCGCCGCCGCCGTGACCGGCATTGAAGCCTCGGCCTTGCGGCGCGCGCTGTCCTTGCGAAGGGCCGCGGGGTGCGTGCTCTCCGGCTGGGCCGTAGCTGCGCTGGCCGCCGCCATTGCCGCCGCCGTTACCTCCGCCGTTACCGCCACCACCAGCACTCCGTTGACCGCCGCCATTGCCGCGACCACCACCACCGCCATGGCCTGCGTTGCCGCCAGGGCCTTTGCTTTCACGCACGCGCTGCAGCATCTCGGTGCGGGCGTTGCGGGCAGCAGCCTGCATCACATCGCGGCTTGGCGGCTTGCCAGCGCCACCCCAAATGGTTTGGCGACCCATGGCAATGGGTTCGGCTTTTTCACCTGGCTCAGGCATGAAGCCTTCAATGATTTGCACCGGAATATTCTGCTTGGTGAAGCGCTCAATGTCTTGCATGAAGCCTTCCTCATCCAGGCACACCAGGTTGGACGCTGTGCCATCGGCGCCAGCGCGGCCGGTGCGGCCAATGCGGTGCACATAGTCTTCGCAGACGTTGGGGATTTCATAGTTCACCACGTGCGGCAGGTCGTCAATGTCAATGCCGCGAGCCGCAATGTCGGTGGCTACCAGCGCGCGAATGTCACCGCTCTTGAAGCCACTGAGTGCCTGGGTGCGGGCTGCCTGGCTCTTGTTGCCGTGCAGGGCCATGGCCTGGATGCCGTTTTTGCTCAAAAACTCGGCCACGTTGTTGGCACCAAATTTGGTGCGGGTGAACACCAGCACCTGGCTCCAGTTGTTTTCTTGAATGATGTGCGCCAGGATGGCTTTCTTTTTGCCACGGCCCACGGGGTGAATCACCTGCGTGATGCGCTGCACCGTGGTGTTGCGCGGTGTCACCTGAATGCTTTGGGGGTTCTTGAGCAGGGTGGCCGCCAGGTCACGAATTTCATCGCTGAACGTGGCAGAGAACAGCAGGCTTTGCTTGTCTTTGGGCACGACGGCCAGCACTTTCTTCACGTCATGGATAAAGCCCATGTCGAGCATACGGTCGGCCTCGTCGAGTACCAAAATTTGTACCTGACCCAGATCAAGTACGCCTTGCTGCAGCAAGTCCAGTAGGCGCCCAGGGGTGGCCACCAAAATGTCCACGCCTTTTTTAACGCGGCTGATTTGCGGGTTCATGCCCACACCGCCAAAAATGACGGTTGACGATAACTCCAAGTATTTGCCGTAGGTTTGCACCGACTCTTCCACCTGGGCGGCGAGTTCGCGGGTGGGTGTCAGCACCAGGGCACGAATGCCCACGCCGCCAAATTTGTTGCGCGGGGTCTCGCTCTGGCTGAGTTTGTGCAGCATGGGCAGCACAAAAGCAGCCGTTTTGCCGGTGCCGGTTTGCGCACCGCCGAGCAGGTCATGCCCGTCAAGCACGGCGGGAATGGCTTGGGCCTGAATGGCCGTGGGGGTTTCGTAACCCTGCTCAAGCACGGCCTTAACAATGGCCGGGGCCAGGTTTAATTCTTCAAAGTTCATAGTGTGGCGCCTATCCTGGGCGCTATGGCATCGGCCTGTCTCGGTGTTGGAACACCAAATCAGTCAAAGGCAGATGGGATACAAAAAATGGAACGGTGGCGCTAGGCTGCGTTCCCAGCAAGGTGCTGGCGTTGCAGGCAACTGAAGATCCGCAACGACGCGTATTGTCGCACGGTCTGGGCGGATGGCTGCATGGGGACCTTGCGGTCGCGCAAAGCAGGGCCGTAAGCGGTGTGCTGGCTAAGCGCCGATAATGTTGCCTTTACATCCTGAATACTGCGTAATTCCCATGGCTCAATACGTTTTCTCAATGAACCGGCTCGGCAA
>JBIKZP010000478.1:0-2633 GCA_044354655.1 Rhodoferax sp.
CATGAACGGGGTGTTGTATTTGGCCGCAGCTTGCGTAGCAGGCAGGGCGATGGCGCTGGCAAAGCAGCCCACATAGGCCGACACGCCTTCTTGGTGCATGCGCTCAACTTCAGACACCCCAACCTCGGGACGTGACTGGGAGTCGCCCAGCAGCGCCTCCAGCTTGGTGCCGCCCAGCGACTTGATGCCACCGGCTGCATTGATCTCGTCAATCGCCATCATGGCGCCCAGACGTGACTGGCTGCCGCTGAAGGCCAGCGCACCGCTGACGGGGTGTAGCAAGCCGATTTTCAGCGGCTTGGCTTGGGCCAGTAAGAGACCAGGGGCGCCGAGTGCTGCGCTGGCAGCCCCCGCCTTGAGAATCAAACGACGGGACAGACGATCGGTGGAGTTCATGATGCGGCCTCAAAAAAGAAATTGAAGAATATGACAAATATTAATTGTTCTACTTATAGGACAATTGCCATAAACTATGTACGCAATTCAATTTCAAGTCAAGTCGTAAAAACATCCAAACCCGATTTAGTTAAATTCACGACCATGGACCACGCGCTCTACGCCTATTCCGCCTTGCCCACTCGGCCACGCGTGCCAGCGGGCATGGCGCCTGGCGTGAGTGCCTATGTGGTGTTATTTCTGGAGCATTGGGAATTCATGCCGCCTGCAGAGGCTTTGCGTGACCCGCGCTTGGTGGGGGAGTTTGGTAGTTTTTCGCCTGACTACCGCAGCTGGACGCAGCGCGAGTACGGGCTGCGCGTTGGGGTGTTTCGGGTGATGGAGGCGCTCAAGGCCGCTGGTATTCGCCCCGCTATTGCGGCCAATGCCATGGCGGTGCAGCGCCTGCCGAAACTGGTGTCGGCTTTCAACGACTGGGGCTGCGAGTGGCTGGCCCATGGGCTGGCCAGCACGCGCATGATGCATTCGGGGCAGACGCTGGCAGAGCAGCGTGCCCATATTGACGCATCGGTGTCCGCTCTGAAACAGGCCACGGGCCAGACACCCATCGGTTGGGTCAGCCAAGACTGGGGCACCACCCCCGACACCCCGGCCTTGCTGGCGCAAGCGGGTTTGCAATACACGCTGGACTGGGGCAACGACGACCAGCCGTACTGGATGGAGGCGCAAGGCAATGCGCCGCGCCTGCTGGCCACGCCGCTGTCGTCGGAATGGGACGACGTGCAGTGCCAGTGGTTGCGGCATATAGAACCGCGTGCCTATGCAGACCTGGCGCTGGGCGCCTTCGAGCGTTTGCACCTGGAGTGCGCGCAGCAGCAACGTGCCGCTGTTTTTGGACTGGCCTTGCACCCTTGGCTCAGTGGCATGCCCAGCCGCATTGCCGCCTTGCATTCCCTTTTGACGCGCCTGCGGGCGCAGCCGGATGTTCTCTGGACCGACCCCGGTGAAATTTTTCAGGCCATGAACCGGAGTCATTGAACATGGACTATCTCGATACCTTTAGCCAATTTGCAGCCACGCTTGAATTTGAAGCCCTGCCTACCCCTGTCAAAGAGCAGATGACCTGGATTCTGGCGGACAGCCTGGCGGCGATCGTGGCGGGTTCTGCCGAACCGGAGGTGCGCACCCTGGCGGCCAAATTTCCAATGGGCGCAGCCGCTACGCTGGTGGGCCTGGGCCGGGGTGCCACGGCTGATGATGCGGCCTTGATCAATGGCACGGCAGGCACCTTTTTGGAAATGGACGAAGGCAACCGCTTCTCGCGCGGCCATCCGGCCATTCATGTGATCTCGGCGGTGATGGCACTGTCGGAAGCCCGCCAGTTCAGCGCCCAGCAGATGCTGTCGGCCTTGGTGGTGGGGTACGAGGTGGGGTCAAGGCTGGGGTCTGCTTCTTCTTTGCGCAGTGCGATGCACCCGCACGGCACCTGGGGTACGGTGGCCGCGGCTGCTGCGTGTGCGCGCTTGGCCGGGCTGGACGCTTCGGCCATGCGTGAGGCCATCAACATCGGCGCGTCTTTGACCACCGCCACGTCCAAGCAGACCATGCTGGAAGGTGGCCTGGTGCGCAATGTCTATGCCGGCCTGAGCAACCGCAATGGCTTGCTGGCCTTGCAGCTGGCGCAAAGCGGCTTCACGGGCGAGCACGATGGTTTGCGCTCGCTGTTTGGCAAGATTGTTTCTGAGCGTTTTGATACCGAGGTGCTGATGCGCGGCCTGGGCAGCGAGTGGCATCTGATGCGCAACTATTTCAAGTTGCATTCTTGCTGCCGCTTCAACCATGGCACGCTCGATGCGCTCGACGCCATGGCCTTGCGCGGTGCCTTGCCTGACGTGGCGAGCATCCGGCATATTCAGGTCATCACCTATAACCTGGCGGCCGAGTTGAGCGACAAGGCACCACGTAACACGCTGGCAGCGAAATTTTCAGTCCCCTTTGCGGTGGCTACCCGTTTGGTCAATGGCTCCAGTGCTTTGGAGAGCTTCACCTGGGACGCTCTACGCAAACCCGAAACTCTGGCGCTGGCGCAGTTGGTGGATGTGCGTGAAGACCCGGCCATGACGCAGCGCCTGCCGTTGGAGCGTCCGGCGCGGGTAGAAATCACACTGCATGACGGCCGCACACTGAGCAGCGAGGTGGGGGTGAACCGGGGGGACGATGCCGCGCCCTATTCGCGC
>JBIKZP010000479.1:0-2620 GCA_044354655.1 Rhodoferax sp.
AGGCCGTGACCGTAAATTCCAGGCCATCCTGCCCCTGCGCGGCAAGATTTTGAACGTTGAAAAAGCGCGCTACGAGAAACTGCTCACCAGCAACGAAATCTTGACGCTGATTACCGCCTTGGGTACCGGCATCGGCAAGGCCGGCGGCACCACAGGCAACGACGATTTCAACGTCGCCAAGCTGCGCTACCACCGCATCATCATCATGACCGATGCCGACGTTGACGGCGCCCACATCCGCACCCTGCTGCTCACCTTCTTCTACCGCCAAATGCCCGAGCTGGTGGAGCGCGGCCACATCTACATTGCCCAGCCACCGCTGTACAAAGTCAAAGCCGGCAAAGAAGAGCTGTACCTGCAAGGCCCCAGCGAACTCGACAACTTCCTGCTGCGCATCGCCCTGGTCAACGCCAGCGTCTCCACCGGCGGCGCCAACCCCAGCACCATCAACGGCGACACCCTGTCTGAACTCGCGCGCAAACACCAGGTGGCCCAGGCCGTCATTGCACGCCTGAAAAACTTCATGGACGCTGAAGCCCTGCGCTCCGTCGCCGACGGCGTAGCCCTCAACCTCGACACCGTTGAAGACGCCGAGCGCTCAGCCGCCGCCCTGCAAGCCCGCCTGCCCGATGCCGAAGTCGCTGGCGAGTTTGATGTGCGCAGCGACAAACCCATTTTGCGCATCAGCCGGCGCCACCACGGCAACGTCAAAAGCAGCGTGCTCACGCAAGACTTTGTCCACGGTGCCGACTACGCCGCCCTGGCCGAAGCCGCCAACACCTTCAAAGACCTGCTGGGCGAAGGCGCCAAAGTCATGCGCGGTGAAGGCGAGCGTCAAAAAGAAGAAAAAGTGGCTGACTTCCGCGAAGCCATGGCTTGGCTGATTGCCCAAGCCGAGCACGCCACCAGCCGCCAGCGTTACAAAGGACTTGGCGAGATGAACCCCAGCCAACTCTGGGAAACCACCATGGACCCCACCGTGCGCCGCCTGCTGCGCGTACAGATTGACGACGCCATCGAAGCCGACCGCGTCTTCACCATGCTCATGGGCGATGAAGTCGAACCCCGGCGCGAATTCATTGAAACCAACGCCCTGCGCGCCGGCAACATCGACACCTGAGACTGTTGTGCTGTGGAGGAACCGAGACCTTTGTAAAACGCCCAATGGACTGCCGCGGAGCTGCCATATACAATTGCTATATACATTTTCTCGGGAGGTCGTCATGTCCATCGGCACTGTTTTCGTCAATAACCGTACCCAGGCCGTTCGCCTCCCGTTGGATGTGCGACTCCCTGAGGGTGTCCAAAAGGTAGAGATACGCGTCAAAGGCAACGAGCGCATCATCTCCCCCCTAGGCCAAACCTGGGACAGCTTCTTTCTGGGTGGCCCCACAGTGAGCGACGACTTCCTGCCCGAGCGCGCCACCCAGCACCAACCGGAGCGGGAGGCGCTCTGATGCTGCGTTACCTGCTGGACACCAGCATCGTCATCTACGTGTTGAAGCGGCGACCCGTCGAGGTGCTTTCCACCTTCAACGCCAACGCCAGCCGCATGGCAATTTCCTCTATTACCCTCGCCGAACTCTTGCACGGTGCGGAGAAAAGCAGCCGCGTGAACGAGAACTTGGCCGCTATTGAGGACTTTTGCAGTCGCCTAGAAGTTCTGTCCTATGGCCCCAAGGCCGCGCAGCATTACGGAGCCATTCGCGCCGCCTTGGAAAAACTCGGCCAACCTATCGGTGTGAACGACATGCACATTGCAGCGCACGCCCGTAGCGAAGGCCTAGTGCTGGTGACGAACAACATGGGGGAGTTTGCACGGGTGCCAGCGATGGAAGCAGAGAACTGGGTCCAGACGGCGCAGTAATTCACAAGTTGTCGTGCATCAGTCGCACATAAGTGCGGCGACTGCCACGCCAAGTTTGCCGCGAGAGCTGCGGCGGGACAGGTGCTGCCCTTCGCGAATGACCGATCCAAGCAAAAGAATTTGCTCCACTGCGGGCGCAGGACTAGATGAAGGCGGTACCTCCCAACGGCCGCTTTATGATTCCATTGGTGCCGGGCGAGGAGTCATAGGGCCTTTTGCGGAACTCTCTCAGGCCGGCCTGTGCGGCCCTGGAACGCATGCGCTCCCCGATGAACACGGACATGATGCGATCACCGTCATAGGCAGTGATCACCTTGTCTTCGCTCTTGATGATCTTCGCGGCCCGAAGTAATTCCCCAGGCATCCCGAAAAACATCCGTTACCCGGAACTTCAAATCGTCGATCAATGCCATTGATCAACCCTCAGTTGTTCGTGGGAAAGGCTCTGCGTACTTAACGTTTAATCCAATTAAAGGTGAGGAGGCTCGATGTCCCCTATTTCCATTATTGCGAGCAGGCGAACCGGTGAAGCATGGATTGCAGGTAGTGTTGAGAAAAATAGAAGTATCCGGTTCGGTGGTCAAGCCAACATCCTCTCCAACTCAGGCGGCAACCAATTGCTGAAAGGCACCAAGATGAGCTACGGCGGCAGTGCCGCCTTCAACGCCAGCGTGGGGGAGAAAGCCCGCTCTGACGCAAGAATCATCTTGGAAGGCATCAAGAACAGCACCACGCAGAGCCGCACCCAAGAGG
>JBIKZP010000480.1:0-2613 GCA_044354655.1 Rhodoferax sp.
GCCGCCCCTGCCAGTGGACAGATTGATCTGTACTTCGGGCTGTCCAAAGAGCGCCTGCTGTTCAGCAATTCGCAGGTCGCAGGCCCAGCCGAGTTCAACTCCGCCGCCAGAACAGTCGCCAGAGATCGCGGCGATCACCACCATCTCCGGATTGCGTATCTCGTCTATCGCGAAGCCCCATACCGAACCGGTTGCGGTCGCCGGCTTGCCCTCAAGTGTGTCGGCAAGATCCTGCAACCAGGCATGTTCGAACCAATGGCCGGGCACGCCAGAGGCGAGGATACAGACGCGCGCACCGCCTTTTTCTCGCGCTTCACTAATTGCCTTGGCGAGTTCGCTGATCGCCAGCCAAGAGCCGTTGTTGTTGATGCGCGGATTCGACATGGTCACAACGGCAACTGCGTCGAGCGGATACTCTAGAGAGACGAATTCGGGCATGAGCGACTCCTGTTAACGGGCCTTGTGACGGAAAGCGTTCAGTGGATTTGGCAGTCGTCGCCGCAAGAGTGCAATATTCTTGAGCTAGACATGCTGCATGCTATCATTTATCCAACCAGTTGGTTGGTTGGTTGCGTGAAAAGCTGGACAATCGCCCCTTACGGAGTTGTCATTTTCTCTCGGCGTTCCCAGAGCTTAAGCGCGGTGAAAGTTAAGCTTTCTAAACAATAGGAATATCGTCATGTTAGATCTCAAAATCGTGGGCAGAAAGACGGACCCTATTCGGTACGACTGTGAGCCCGACAAGCTGATCCTGTATGCACTAAGCATTGGCTGTGGCACCGATGAACTTGATTTCCTGTTCGAGAAGAATCTAAAGGCCTTTCCGACCTTTGCCGCCATTCCCTGTTACTGGCCCTATGACGCATTGTTGGCAAACGTTGGGCTGAACATGCCGACCGTATTGCACGCCGAAGAAAAGATGGTGTTCCACAAGCCGATCCCTCCATTGGGAGCCATCTACACAACAGCGTGTTGCCGGTCGATCTTTGACAAGGGTGACAGCGGTGCCATCATCAATATCGAGACCGAAACCAAGGATGCGTCGGGCGAGGCGCTGTTTAGCACCTACATCGTGATTATCGATCTGAGTGCGGGAAATTTCGGCGGTGAAAGAGGCCCCAAGCCTCAGAGAAACGAACCACCACAAGGCGTCGCGCCCGATTTCCGCGTTGAACAATTGACGCTGCAGACACAGGCGGCACTCTACCGCCTGAACGCGGACAAGCATCCGTTGCACATCGACCCTGAATACGCTGCGCACTCGGGCTTCGAGCGCCCGATTCTCCACGGCCTTGGCACCATGGGGTTTGCGGCCAGGGCTGTTGTGCAATCCGCCTGCGCCGGAGACCCTAGCCGCCTCAAGTCGATTTCCGCAAGATTTACCAATGCTGTGTTTCCGGGTGAGACCCTGATTACCGAAGGCTGGCATATCGGACAAGGGAAATACGTCACAAGAACCACTACCCAGGATGGCCGGATCGTTCTGGGGAATGCCACCGCCGAAATTGCGGCGTAAGTCGTCCAATCCCCCTATAAAGGTAGATTCGATTATGTCTATGAGTCAACTATTGTTGGGCGAAGTCCTGGCACGAAGTGCGAGACGCCATCCCCAGCAAGCTGCGCTCGTCTGGCCGGGCGGATCCATCAGCTATGGTGCCCTTAACGACCGTGCCGAGGCCCTGGCCCACGCGATGATTGGCATTGGCGTGCGCAAAGGTAGCAAGGTAGCGTTCTTGATGCACAACCGCGCGGAACTACTCGAAGCCTGTTTCGCGGCCTTCAAGATTGGCGCAGTAGCCGTTCCCATAAACTTCAGGCTCACAGCCAGGGAGATCGAATACATCCTGAACGATTCCGACGCGTCCGTCCTCATATTGGAGGAGCCGCTGCTAGAGATCGCTCGGCCGGTGCTGTCCGGTCTCAAATACTTGAAGGAGGTCATCGTCGTGGGTGGCTCTACCGGCCCAGGCATTAGGAACTACGCGGACTTTGTGAAGGGCGCAGCAACTGGAGAGCTAACGGGGGAGTTTGACGACGACGATGAGGCGCTGATTGTGTACACCTCGGGCACGACCGGACAACCCAAGGGTGCAGTCCTGACACACAAAGGGCTGATGGTCACGGCCCTGAACTACCTGATCTCCTATCAGAACCGCTGTGGCGACAAATGGATCTGCACGACGCCCATTTTTCACATCGCTGGCATGAGCTACGCGATGACCCACTTCTACGTGGGGGCCACTATTTTCCTGGAGCGCGACTTCGATCCGCTCAGGATTCTTGAACTGACCCACAACTCACGCGTAACCACGCTTTTCCTTGTCCCCTCCATGTGGATCAAGGTACTCCAAGTACCGAACTTTGCCTCGTATGACACTTCCTCGGTGCGGATCATCACGACGGCAGCGGCGATCATGCCTGTTGAAATCAAGAAGCAGCTGGCCACTGCGTTCCCAGCGGCCGGCCTCTACGATTGTTTCGGCGGCACCGAGAGCGGAGCAGTGACGGTTCTCAGCGAGCGCGACTTCGCACGCAAGAATGCGTCTGTCGGTCTGGCCCTGCCCTTCGTGGAAGTCCGGCTCGTTGATGACGACGATCGCGATGTTCCCCGCG